>JAYENE010000365.1:0-2442 GCA_034721935.1 Thermodesulfobacteriota bacterium | reverse complement strand
CTCCTCGGGATCACGGACTGGGACTCGTACGTGCAGATGAAGACGAAGTATAATCTTACGCAGTACTGAGGCTGTGCGTTGAGGATATGGGCGCTTGGGTGCGTCCATATTTTTATTTTATTTTTTTGGTTTGGTTTTATGGTTCACGCATTGAGGCACAGCTTTGTCACACATTTACTGGAGGGGGGGGCATATCTGCGGTATATTCGGGAATTGCTCGGGCATAAGAGCTCAAAGACGACAGAAATATATACGTATATGAGCAATAAGGATATTGAAAGGATAAAGAGTCCACTGGATTCAATGGCAAAGGATTGGCATCTTGAAGATGGAGTTGACGGACATGAGGATTAACAGTCGCACAGAGGGATGTATATACGAAGTAAGTTTCGGATATCATTCCGATTTGTATGGATATACGACATTGATGTCGGATATAATGAAGTTAAGTGAAATTGCCCAAAGCCCGCTAAAAGCAAAAGATATTAATGTGGTATTTAGTATAGATTTGTTATGGAGAACAACATAAACATTCAACCATCTAAAAAAGTTAAAATCTTTTTCTGGATTATTCTCGGAGCTCTCTCAGTTTTTTTTGCCGAAGTTGTTTCAGGATCTGACATGTTCCCCTTCTTCCGTTTGTGGGGTTTACTGATGGAGTTGCCACTATACACACTTCATATCCTTGTTTTGTCCTATATTGTGTTTAATTATGGCAAACCCCGATTTTACACGCTTTTTATAGCCGGGGCAATATTTGGGATGTACGAAGCTTATCTAACCAAAGTTTTATGGGCTCCCCCTTGGGGTAACCCTATCATTTCTGTAGCTGGTATTGCGGTAATAGAAGTCATTTTGTTGGCACTTTTCTGGCACCCGTTTATGTCATTCATTATTCCTTTATTTGTTGGGGAGAACATATTAACCAACTCAAGAAAGATTACAAAAGGATTGCCAAATAGAATGAAAAAATTATTTAATACTAAAAAGAAAAATTATATTCTACTCGTATTACTTGCCATATTATTTGGGATATTTCAAAGCACCAATTCTCCTTCGCCTTTACATTCTTTATTATCAGGACTTTCAACAACGGCAGTTCTCATATTATTGATATACCTATGGAGAACTAAAACAAAAGGAAAAGAATATAATATTCAGATGCTCCTTCCAAACAAAAAAGAGTTTTCTGTTCTATTGGTTCTTTTGATAATTATGTATGTAATTATGGGTATGTTTATACGCCCCGAAGCTTTGCCGGGACTGGAACCACAAATGATTATTTGGGCGATATACGCCGGATTGTTCATCCTATTATTTCTTCATTTAAGAAAGTCCAGAAAAACGACTTTACCCAAAACTATCAGTTCGCCCATTAACTTTTCATGGAAAGTGATTGTAACTTTATCTTTACTCTTCGCTACCTCCTCTGCGTCCAGCAAATTTTTAATGGGGGATTTTAGAGACATAATCATGTTAATGTTTTGGTCCATTGATTGCGCAATTGGTATATTAATTCTTTTCCTATCAATTAGGGATCTATTCCACAGGGCCAAAACCTGTGAATCAGAATAGTAAGCGGGCTTTGGGCAACATTAGAATTCAAACAAACTTTCTCCTTGAATATGCACACATGCAAAAAAAGACAAAAATGTTGAAAAATCCTCGCTAAAGACGGTTGTAGCTTTTCTAAATACCGATGGAGGCAGTCTGCTAATAGGTGTTGATGACGGGGGGACTATAACCGGGTTACAGGAAGAAATGGATAAATTTCATAAAAAAAGTGAAGACAAATTCCTTCTACACTTTAATAATTTGATTAAAGACAAGATAGGTGAAGATTTTTATCCATTTGTTGAATATCACATTGTTAATATTGATGAAATGAAAGTTTTGTTTGTTGAATGTAAGCCTTCTACTTCCCCATGTTTCTATAATGAGGAATTTTTTGTAAGAGCTAATCCGGCAACCAATCAGCTTACAGGACCAAAGTTAATTAATTACATTAAAAGACATTTTCCTGATGAGGCACAGGGGTGAATCCCAATCATAAGGTGATACAATGTTGAGCGCACAGATAAACGTCAAAACAGCCCCCATAATAGCGGCTGAACTTGATCGGCTAGTGGGCACGGGATTTTTCAGAGATCGAATAGAAGCGTTTAAAGAGGCGTTAAAATTCTTAATCCACAATTATAAGCCAATGAAAATTGAAGAACAGATCGAATCACTATCTAAAAACGTTAAAACTAACGTGAGTCTGACGGATGCACTGATGAGTTCTCAGGATGGTGGCGACTTATGAGGCGAGCGGAAGCGCTGAAAGTTTTGCGGGAGCATAAGCGGGAATTGGAGGAACGATACGGGTCACCCGGCTTGGGATATTTGGTTCGGTAGCAAGGGACGAGGCTGCCGATGAGAGCGATGTGGACGTGGTCGCCC
>JAYENE010000364.1:0-2446 GCA_034721935.1 Thermodesulfobacteriota bacterium | reverse complement strand
AACGTAAAGCTCACCGGCACCAGAAGCCAATGAGGATATAGCAAAAGTGACGTTTTATACTGAAAATGGTAAAAGCGAAAACCGCCCCGGCTTCTGGTGTCGGGTGGAGCGCATGGTTCTACATCACAGATCAGAACTTTGTTACTGTTGAGCAACGAATGTTGCGCATACGTAGGATGCTGGGACGGCTCCATAATCCACAATTGTTATTTGAAGGAGTTGTTTGTGGCTCAAAACAGTGTTGCATTGCTTCATTACTTTTATGCGTCAGGAACCAATAACCGATAACAAGCAACTGCCCGGATACCACAATTTTTTTTTGATCTATGCCCACAAATATCTTGTGCATATCGAAATGTAAAGAGACGTAAAGAGTTATTTTGAAAATCGTGTTTCCTGCACATTTTCTTCTCAACAGAGTAATCTTCCGCAACCCAATTATGCAAAGGTTACTGCTCTGTTTGAAATAGCCGCTTTAGTATATTTCGGGTTAATGCGACAACTATCGGTCACAGACAGTGCGATAGCTCATAATGTCGCAAACTGTAGAACGTGCTGGTCATCTGCGCCAAAAGCCAATGATAACTTGGCAAAAGCGACGTTTTGCTCTGAAATAGCTAAAGAAAAAAACGCGCGGGCTTTTGGTGTCAGGTGTACTAGCTGGTTCGGCGGTTCTCGGTTTTTCGATATTTCTTAAAACTGTGCGCTAATTGCCTATAAGGCCAAGTATCACTGTGTATATGTCGGTAGTGCCAAACAGTAGTGGTGAACGAGATTCAGTAGATTGAATAGAATTCACAACTACCTGCTCGGCACTACCCTTTTCTCCATGTAATGAATTACTCCACCCCTATTACTTTAAAATCGTCAATCAGGTAATACACAGAACTATCGCCATTGCTGTTTTGTATATAATATTCAAAAGCAAATTCGATGGTGCTGGTATTTTCAGTAAGAATTGGAAATCCTGAGATATCCATGTATCTCCATCCACTGGTTTCAGTCTTATGCTGTCCGCAATAACAGCAGAAATGTTGCCAGGCTCCCCCATCTAGCCTATAACGAATATTTAACCCACTGTCACAATTATGGATACTATTAATGCGAGGGTTTGAAGTAGAATTAGCCCAAAAAGAAATAATAACAGAATTGTAGGCTGATACGTCGAGTAATCTATTAATAATGGCACTACTTACTATACCACTTTCAGTTGTTGAGGGGTTGCCATTAGGAATCAGATTGATCGAATAGGGGGCACTGTTTGAATCGGTATTTAACTTCATATTTGTATACTCGGATAACTTGTAACCCCATGGGTCATAAATGACCCCTTCACATTTTAATGGTGAAATCTCTTCAGGTGAGGCAATACTTAATTGGTCAAATTGAGCAAACAGTAACTGATTTGGTTCACCATCATTAATGATTGTCTGTAAGATGTATAGCACTTCTTCCATTCCAATTTTACCATCACCATTAACATCTCCTCCTAAATTTATAGCCTTCGATGTGTCACCGGAAACGATTATAAGGCAAATGAGAGCATCTTTCAGATCAATAACATTATCATTGTTTATATCTCCATTTGTAACTTTTGCAATAGAAATGTAATCAGTCTTAGTCGCTGTATCAGCCCCGTATGGGCCTGACACGATAAGACTCACGCTGTGCTTTCCTTCATCGGTATATATGTGTGATGGATTTTGAATAGCGCTGCTCGCACCGTCTCCGAAATTCCAATTCCAGGAAGTAATGGTCCCCATAGATTCGTCGCTGAAATTAACGCTTAAAGGAGGATTTCCGATAGTGGGATTGGCACTGAAACTTGCTGATGGGGTAATACCTCCCTCACGAGTTGCCGACATGGACCTTGTATAGGTACACGTCTCTCCGTAAGTATCGTGACCAGAATTCTCAATTGACAGCGTGTTCCCACTTAGCTGACCGGTGAAAGTCCCTTCACCACCGGTGTCCACAAAAGTATGCGAGGTATTACCACTGATTTGTCCTGATTCCGTGATGGTTCCAGAAAGTTGGATATATTCTATTGCAGTAAACCCATCAACGTTAAATGTTCCAGTTGCTGATCCACTGAACGTGTTCAAGCTTTGGATTGAAATACTCATTGCTAAAGTAGCATTGTAGGTTCCGTTGCTTTCCGAATCCGTACAATTTGATACAACAGTCGTATACATGCCCGAATATTCCCCACGAATGTCCGGAACTGCATCAGCATGCAAGGCATTAACAGCCAAAAGAAAAAGAGACGATATTAAAAAATATAATAATTTCTTCATAGCATTTTCTCCTCTTATTAGGAAGATCGGGTAGGTCAGAGGCTTTGCAGCCTCTTTCCCCCCTCAGAACCGTACGTGACAATTTCTCGTCATACGGCTCAAGCATTTTGTAAGGCAGCTCTATCAAAGCTACCCGGCTGTTATCATTA
>JAYENE010000363.1:0-10599 GCA_034721935.1 Thermodesulfobacteriota bacterium | reverse complement strand
TTCACAATCAATCAGTAGGGGCGGGTTTCAAACCCGCCCCTACGATGGATTTGGTTTTACCGATGGGTTTCAAACCCGCCCCTACGATGGATTTGGTTTTACCGATGGGTTTCAAACCCGCCCCTACTCTGATTGAATTTGCATGCTGCCTGCCTTAGGTTAATAGCCATAAAAACACTATTTTTTTATTTTATCAAACTATTTTATCAGATTTATCAAGTTTTTTGGTGCGTAAAACGAACCCTACGATTTACAAACAATAATTGAGCATGGGTTATGTCGAACTTTCGACGCGCAAATATTAAAGGTGGCGCCTATTTCTGTAAGCGTTCGCACGTTCAGGGTTGACCGTTCAGAGTTACCTTAACCCAGAACCTTGAACCTTTAAAGCCGTGAACGGTTACAAATATAAAAAGGGTTCATCGCAAAATGATGAACCCTTTTTATGCATATTATTTTAAGTGTTATCTTTTTTATACCCCGGAAACCTCTTCTTTTACGGAAACAGCAATCTTATACAAAAGAGTTAATATAAAGAAACCTGTTGCCCATACTCCGAGTGTAATTATTATTTCCGGTATTGTAGGAGTATACTCAACAACATGATGAAGCGGGTTGGGCACAAAGCCGCCTGAGATCATTCCCATGCCCTTGTCGATCCATGTCCCAATAAATATTGCTACGCAGGCAACTGCCAAAACAGCCTCATTTTTGCGGGTTGCAGGAATAACAAGGAGAACAATTCCTGTCAGCATCAACGCAATCGATGTCCACATCCATGGCACCAGAACACCATGCCCATGAAGCCCGAAAAACAGGTATTTTATATGATCCATGTGGCTTGGAATCTGGCTGTAAAAAACTACAAAAACTTCACAAAGAAAGAAAAACACATTAATTATAATTGCATAAGTTACAATTTTAGCAAGAGATTGAATCTGCTCCCGGCCAGGATCAAATTTTGTTACCCTCCTTATTATCAGGCTCAAAAGGATTAATAATGCCGGGCCCGCGGCAAAAGCTGAAGCAAGAAATCTCGGAGCAAGGATAGCGGTCAACCAGAATCCTCTGCCCGGCAAACCGCAGTAAAGATATGCCGTAACAGTATGGATGAGAGGCGCCCATACAATCGAAAAAATTGCCAGCGCCTTTACCCACCCTGGATAAGGGATGCCATTTCGCTCAGCCTCAAGCACATTCCAGCCCACAACGATATTCAGCAAAAGATACACGTTTAAAACTATCATATCCCAGAAAAGGACGGAACCGGGCGTTGGATAGAATATAACATTAAGAAGGCGCATGGGCTGGCCAAGATCAGCAATAATAAACAAAAGACACATGATAACAGCGGCTATGGCCAGGAACTCACCTAAAATGGTAATCCTGCCAAAAGCCTTATAATCATGGAGGTAGTATGGAAGAACTACCATAACACCACCTGCTGCAACACCGACAAGAAAGGTAAACTGGGCAATATAAAAACCCCATGAAACATCCCTGCTCATACCTGTAATTCCAAGGCCGAAACTAAGCTGCCACAGCCAGAAACCAAAAGCAATGCCCATAATAATAAGCAGCCCAATAAGCAATCCCCAGTATTTTTTACCACCTTTAACAACTAATTCAAGCATAATAACCTCATACTATGTAGTAAATGGACGGCCCCGTGCCAATGTCCGTTTTACGACGAATTGTATAGTTATTTTTTAATAACTCTCTTACCTCAGAATCAGGATCGTAAAGATCCCCAAAAGCAATAGCACCATTTGACGCTTCTACGCACGCAGGCTTTTTCCCTACAGCCAGCCTTTCAGCGCAAAAATTGCATTTTTCCACAACGCCTCTCATCCTTGTGGGAAATTCTTTATTCTCCTCCTTGATAAATGGACGGGGATCTCTAAAGTTAAAACTTCTCGATCCATAAGGGCATGCAGCCATGCAGAACCTGCAACCAATACAACGATGAAAGTCCATCATAACAATTCCATCATCCCGCTGAAATGTTGCCTTGGTCGGACAGACTCTGACACACGGAGCATTTTCACACTGGTTGCAGAGCACCAGAAATGGCAAATGTTTTACCCTGTTATCAACAAATTCGTGCTCCTGGTTTGTAAAGACATGTTTAAACTCGTCAGCCCAGATCCACTTAATTTCGTGCCTTTTATTTGTATGCTCTGGAATATTATGAATTTTGTTACAGGCTTCAATAATCGGCTTCAGATCCCATTCTGATTTAAATTTCCTGGTATCTATGACCATAGCCCATCTTTTTGCCTTTAAAGCCTCTGGTTTTTTCTGGATTTCAGGTTCATGTTCCTCAGAAGCAAAAGCATCCAGAACAGGCTTTGTCCCCAAACCCAAAGCTGAAATTCCGGCTAATTTCAAAAAGCTTCTTCTGCTGTTTTCCATTATTTTTTCTCCTTTGGCGGCTCTATGTGGCAATCCCAGCAGTATTCTCTTACCGATGCATAATTATGGCATTTATCGCAAAAATCAGCCTTGTTGGAGTGGCATCCCATACATGAATCATCTCCGCTGGAAAGACTCATAGTAAACTTCTTTCCCTTTTCGTTTATATAAACTCTGTCAGCATTCCTTACAACAGAATCTCTCCAGGTATCGAGCAACTGCATGTGTACTGCCCTCATAGACTCTTTTGGCTTGACACACTCTTTTTTTGCAAGTTTTACCTTTTCTGTCAGTTTAGGTTCGGGTACAGGAGCTGCTTTTCCCAAATTATACCAAAAAGGAAATGTTATAAATACAAAAAAAATTATTAACCCGGTGATTATCTTGTTTTTATCGTTCATCAACTTCACCCTCCATTACCTCAAGATTGGGCATCTATCGGCCCGGAAAACTGGGTCTTTTATAAAACTCGTCAGGCTCAACATCTTTTGGCCATATTGGTTCATCGCGCAGGTTTACTGTTTTTTCTTTTTCTCCCGGCAAAATCAATGCATTCGCTACTAATTCATTAATACCGCTGACATCCACTTCAGGAGCCCAGTATCCCATGCAAGCAGGAAGTACCGCCCTGTCAATAGCGCACATACAGATAAGATTATTCACACCGTGTTTATCTTGAACATGTTTTGCAGCGTTGCCTCTGGGCATACCGCCGGCAAGCCGCAATTCCATATCTTCACCGGCATTCAGACCAGATCCGCAGCCACAGCAGAATGTTTGCTCCCTTATGCAGTTTCTGGGCATTTCATAGAAATTATTGCAAACGTGTTTGATGACATACCTGGGTTCTTCAAGTATGCCCATTGCCCTTGCAGGATTGCAGGAATCGTGAAAAGTATTCTTTAAACGATCATTCCGGCTTGGATCAAGATTAAGCTTTCCGTGTATGATAAGGTCTGAGAGGAATTCAGTGATATGAACCATCTTGGTAGATTTTGCATTTTCAAACCTGGTGCCGGTTATTGGATTAACCGGTTCCTCAAGGAAATCAGCCGGCCCGTTTATAGTATCCATGTACTGGTTTATAACCCGCCACATGTGCCCGCATTCTCCTCCGAGAATCCATTTTACTCCCAGCCTTTTGGCTTCAGCATACATTTTTGCGTTAAGCCGTTTCATCATCTCGTGTGAAGTGAACAGGCCGAAGTTTCCTCCCTCGGAAGCGTATGTACTCCACGTGATATCGAGCCCGTAAACCTCTCTTAAATAGTGTATGAGTATCATATACCCCATACAGGTATATGTGCCCGGGTCGCCAAAAACATCACCGGATGGTGTGATAAAGAGAATATCAGCTCCTTTTTTGTTGAAAGTCTGTTGACACCTGACTCCAGTTACACTTTCTATTTCATCGGTGAAAAAATCGAGCATATCCACGTATGCATGGGGCTGAATTCCCATATGATTGCCGGTTCTATAGCAAAATGCCACAGGAGCCGCTACCCAGTCTATGTTAAGACCTATCAGATTAAGGAGTTCTCTTCCTATTATTGTTATTTCAGCAGTATCAATTCCATAAGGACAGAATACCGAGCAGCGCCTGCATTCCGTGCACTGAAAGAAATAATACCACCACTCTTTCAAAACATCCAGGGTAAGCTTTCTTCCGCCGCTAATTCTCCCTAAAATCTTTCCGGCTTTTGTAAACTCGCCTCTATATACGCTGCGGATAAGCTCGGCCCTTAAAACCGGCATGTTCTTTGGATCACCGGTCCCGATAAAGAAATGGCATTTGTCCGCGCATGCCCCGCACCGCACACAGATATCCATGAAAATTTTAAAGGTTCTATATTTTTCGAGCCGTTCCTTCATCCCTTCAAGAATGATCTCTTTCCAGTTTTCCGGCAACTTCCAGTCTTCATCCGAGCAGCTCCAATCTCTTGGATTGGGCAAATTCACATATTCGAGCCTCGCGGGTTTAGCAGCATAGCAATAGATTCCCTCTTTAAATACGGTAGGGGTATCCATCCAGTCAGTTTTAGGGGGCTTATAGTCTAACTCTAACGCTCGTTCTTTTGAATTTGGATTTATCATTTCTAACTTACTCCTTTTCCACTGGAAGTCCTTTTTCCACTGGAAGTCCAGCCTCTATCATTCTTTCCCTGAATTCATCTTCATACTCTTCATATGTATGAGTCTCAACAGGGTAATTCCATGGGTTGATGTGCCTCTTAATGCGGCTATTGTTAGCCAGGTTTCTGGTAGGACTCATAAATACCCCTGGCATATGCATGAGTTTGCTAAAGGGAAAATATGCAAAAAACACACTTACAAGCAACAGATGTATATAAAAAAGCGCTCCAATACCTTCCGGAATTGTAGGATGAAAACTCGCCAAACCTATTGTGAGTTCTTTAATGCCTATAATATACACCTTGGTAAAATAACGCATGAGCATGCCGGTAATAGCTATGCCGATAATAAGAAACAGGGGAAAATAGTCTGCGGCAAGAGAAATATATTTCATCTCTGGAAGATAGATTCTTCTCGCAAATAAGAAAATTGTTGCGCCGAGAAGAACTGCTCCGGACAGGAAAAGTCCCGGCAATCCAAGCTGTAAAAAAGTATCGATATCTTCCAGCCATTGTAACCATACAGGCACAGGCTCAAGAAAAAACCGCAGATGCCTTATCAGCACGACAAGAAAGGAATAGTGGAATGCCAGCGCAACAAGCCACAGCCACTTTTCCCATATATAGGAAATCTTAGGGCCCTCATTCAACGCAAACTTTGTATTCCTGAACAATGAGCGGAATAACAGAATCTCTAACATCATCCGGATAATAACACCAATGGTGGTAGTCGGGTTGTCTATTTTATCATGTTTGATCCAGGAATGTGTTTTCTGCTGGCCGCATGTTGTGGGAATACGGAATGGAACGGGAGAATTTGCCCAGTCCATTACACGATATACAAACCCTGCGATAAAGATGAGCACAGCTATATAAGGCAGAATAATGCCAAAAAGAACCTGAAGTCCAGCCGCCTCAACTCCCACATAGGCAAGCAGAATAACAACCATAACCGCTAAGAGTGGATACATATACCTATTATTCATTTAGCATTACCTCACTAATTAGTTTCGCAGCGACCTGAAACCTGAATTAATCTACCCTGTCATCTAAAGGCTCAACCGCGGTATTACTTGATTTTAGGACATTCATCACACCAGGCCGCTTACCATCCGGAATCTCGTATACTAAACCTGCCCTTTGAAATGCTCTAAAAACTCTATTTCTTTCACCATTTGCCTTAAGCTCGTAAACTTGTTCCCTGCATTTCATGAATATATCAAAGGCCATTAACCCAACCTCGTCGATCTTTGACTCGAACATTATTAATTCATTGATAATCTGATCGTCCTCAATTTCTCTTTTTTTAAGGTTATTTCTAACTGCTTCTTTTAAAGAGAAAATAAAGGCAACAGCTTGTGAAGGGGAAAACATTACCTGGACAGCTCTGATTCTGATCATTGGATCAAGATAGGATACTATGGACTTATGATCCATACCATTAAGAATCTCGTCAAAAAGAGGTTTTAATGAATGTAAAATGGTAGTTCCGACAGGATTGGCAAAATGATCTTTTTGCTTCTTTAAGAAATATGCAGTATCGGAAGGATATGAATTAATAATAATATCAAACCACTCTTTAGTAATAGCGGCTTTTTTTTGCTCTAATAAATTGTTTAGCCTCATTCTCGGCACAGTTCCTTAACCACCTTCAAAGGTTTTATATTAACAATTAAAACATAAAAATCAGCACATAAGGCTTGACTTTAGTTTCTCGTCTATAACCAACTTGTTAAATCTTGTCAAGAAAAAAGATTAATTCATAATAAGTCGAAAATGCTCCCTCTCCCATTTGCCCCTTCCTGTCAGGGGGAGGGAAAATCTGACTTTTGCGAGTTCATCAAAAAAGAAAAAACTTAAAAAATATGTAACCGTTCACGGGTTCACTGTTCAACCGTGAACTTTTGAACCTGTGAACCCTTGCAAAAATATATTATTGATTTTCGATTGACGATTGATAAATTTTAGTTTTCGATATATAAAAAATGCTCCAGTTCAACCACACACAAAGTCGCAAAGGAAAGACATATTTTTCAAAACCTTTTTTCGTCATTCCGGCGAAAGTCCGCCAAAGTGTTCTGGCGGATTCTTTTACCTAAGTTGAGCGATTTTTGGGGAAGAAATGTGCCGAGATCTTGATGCATAAGGGTTTGCGAAAACCACAGGCATACCCGTGGATATGTCGAGGATTTTCGCGAATCCTTGATGCGCAAGAGATCAGTGCAGATCGAGCCAAAAATCGCTCAATTTAGGTAATAGTTAATAATCAATTGATAGCTGTTAATTGTTAATGGAGAGATAACTTATGGGTAAAGGCCAGGCCTCGCCTGGGCGAAAGTCTTCAGGAATGCCGACTGTCTCATTTGGCTGAGAGCGATGGCGGGCGGGGTAAACCCGCCCCCTACGGGTTACGTGCATCAAATTTCGTAGGGGCGGGTTTATCCCGCCCGAATAGAGTTTATGTTTTCGGCTTTAACAAATTAGTAATGCTCCCTAAATAATCATTTTAGAATCTTAGGAATCAAGAATAAATAAGTTATACAGATTGCGCCGTAATTTTGTTTGTTTTCAAGGCGTGTTGAAGCGCGCATAACGAGTTATGTAAGCTTTGACACAACACAGAAAACAAGCAAAAGGACAAGCAAGGTGTATGAGTTATTTATTCTTGCTGACTTAGTAGCTTTGTGGCTGAACTATTACTAAATTACTAAAAAAGAAAGGAAAAAATATGACAGGATGCAAAAACAGTTTTGGGACAAGCTCAATTCTTAACACACCTGATGGTCCGGTTGTATATTATGATCTGAAAAAAATTGCAGATTCGGGTTTCGCAGATATTCATTCTTTTCCTTTTTGTATAAAGATACTTCTGGAAAACCTGCTCAGAAATGAAGACGGTATTCTGGTGAACGCCAATGATATAAAAAATATGGCCAGGTGGAATACAACTGTTTTCGAAAACAATGAGATACCTTTCATGCCTGCCCGAATCCTGCTCCAGGACTTCACAGGGGTTCCGGCTCTTGTTGATATGGCTGCTATGCGCGATGCCGCAAATCGCCTTAATATCGATCCCATGAAAATCAATCCTGATATCCCTGTTGAACTGATAATTGATCATTCAGTTCAGATCGACTCTTTCGGCTCTCCAATATCCTTTGAATATAATGTTAAAAAGGAGTTTCAACGTAATTCAGAGCGTTATGCGTTTTTGCGCTGGGGCCAGAAAAATTTTAAGCATTTTAATGTTGTGCCCCCGGCAACAGGCATTATTCATCAGGTCAATCTGGAATACCTCGCAAGAACAATATTCATCAAAACAGAAAATGGCCAAAGGATCGCTTTTCCGGACAGCCTTGTTGGCCTTGATTCCCACACTACCATGATTAACGGAATCGGTGTTCTTGGCTGGGGTGTCGGCGGAATTGAAGCCGAGGCCGTGATGCTTGGCAACCCGTATTTCATGCTTATTCCACAGGTGGTCGGATGTTATCTGACCAACAGGCTTCCTGATGGCGCCACAGCCACAGATCTTGTGCTTACCATAACCGAGCTGCTTCGAAAAAAAGGAGTGGTCGGCAAATTTGTTGAATTCTACGGGCCCGGTGTAAATAGCCTGAGCTGTGAAGATCGGGCCACAATATCCAATATGGCTCCCGAATACGGAGCAACAATGGGTTTTTTTCCTGTAGATGATGAAACAATCAATTATCTTCGTCTATCCGGTCGCACACAAAAAAGCGTCGCGCTTGTTGAAAACTATTGCAAAGCCCAGGGCCTTTTCAGAACCGATACAACTCCGGATCCGATTTACATTGATAGCGTTCGTCTGGATATAAGCACTATAGAACCGAGCCTGGCAGGCCCAAGCCGTCCCCAGCAGCGGATTCCTCTTTTGAAAATGAAAAAGAGCTTTAAGAAATTATTTACAACCCCTGATTTTCAAAATTTACAAACTAATAAATCTGCTAAGGTCAATATTGATGGGAATACATTCAGTATTGGCCATGGTTGTGTGGTCATAGCGGCAATAACAAGCTGCACCAACACCTCAAATCCGTCGGTTATGATTGGAGCAGGTCTGCTGGCAAAAAAGGCTGTTGAGCGCGGTCTTTGTGTCAAACCATGGGTTAAAACCAGCCTGGCGCCTGGTTCCAAAGTGGTTACAGAATATCTTAAAATTGCAGGGCTGATGCAATATTTAGATGCGTTGCGCTTCAACCTTGTTGCTTATGGATGCGCATCCTGTATCGGCAACAGCGGGCCTCTTCTGGAATCTGTGGCAAGCGCTATAAAAGAGCACAACCTTGTGGCTGTGTCTGTGATAAGCGGCAACCGGAACTTTGAAGGAAGAGTTTCCCCCTTGACCCGGGCCAACTTTCTTGCATCGCCGCCACTTGTTGTTGCTTATGCCATTGCAGGGAGGGTGGATATTGATTTTGAAAAGGAACCCATATCGCTTGATTCCAGCGGCAAGCCGGTATATTTGCATGAAATATGGCCAAGCATGGAGGAGATCAGAAAGGTTATTAAAAAGAGCATAAAACCGGAAATATACAAAAAAGCATATGCAACGGTGTTTGAAGGAACAAGCCTGTGGAAATCGATTTTGGCTCCTGAAGGAGCGATTTACAAATGGAATTCAAAATCAACTTATATCAAGGAACCGCCTTTTTTTAAGAAAATAACGCTTAATGCTTCAAAGCTTCAGGATATCAGGGGAGCAAGGGTTCTGGCCTTTCTCGGAGACAGTGTTACAACCGACCATATTTCACCTGCCGGTGCAATCCCTGCCGACGGTCCGGCCGGCGCATATCTTGTTAAGCAGGGGGTAACCCCTTTGGATTTCAATTCGTTTGGATCCCGGCGTGGAAACCATGAAGTTATGCTGCGGGGCGCGTTTGGCAATATCCGTCTTCAAAACAGGCTTGTGCCCGACATCGAAGGCGGATGGACCATCTGTTTACCGGAAAGAAAAAAAATGTCTATCTATGAAGCTGCCATGCAGTATAAGAAGCAAGGAACACCCCTGCTGATTATGGCCGGCAGCGACTACGGCACTGGCAGTTCTCGGGACTGGGCAGCCAAAGGAACGGCTTTGCTTGGGATTAAGGCGGTAATTGCTGAAAGTTTCGAGCGGATACACAGGAGCAACCTTGTATGTATGGGGGTTTTGCCTCTTCAGTTCAAATTAGGTGAAAACCCGGAATCGCTTGGGCTGGATGGAACCGAACTTTATAATATAACAGGCATTGAAAATAAACTAAGACCAGGGGGGAAACTTTTGGTTTGCGCTAATCGAAAAGACGATAAAAAGATCGAATTTGCGCTTATTGTCAGGATCGACTCTCCAGTAGAATTGAGCTATTACAAACATGGCGGGATACTGGCCTATGTCCTGCGCAGGTTGAAAAGGAGCAAGGAATGCTAAGTTGTTTTTACCCAAGAGGGACTGGGAAAAGATGAACATCGAATGTTAAATGGGAAAACATGAAGAAACAGAGTTTAAAAAACCTGAACTATTAGATGATATTTTACAGGAAACAGAGGAATTAATTAAGATTTTTCGTTATGAGTATCAAAACGGCTGAAAAGAAACCACGCCTTGGCGTGGTTGGATATTTGGTATTGGGTGTTTGTTTTTTCATTCGATGTTGGAATAATTTGAGGAGCGGAGCGACATCACTATTCGACGTTCAATGTTCAATGTTGGACGTTGGACGTTCATTTTTTAATATGTTCGATGTTGGACGTTCATTTTTTAAAACTATTCCCTATGGTATAAATGCAAACTGTGAGCCTTTAATCCTCTAATCCTTAATCCTTAATCCTAATTCAGACCTCGGAATTAAAAATATAGAATTCGTTATTAATTACCAATAATACAATATGTTATAGTTATTTCTGAGATAAATTGGACATTCACCACCTTGAAGTTTTGTCATAAACCACAATATATGCTGTTTATTGTAAATAAAAATTGTATATATTGATTTGTAGCTACTAAACAATTACCGTATTGTCCAGGAATACTCCTAAATTTGGGTGTCGT
>JAYENE010000362.1:0-2471 GCA_034721935.1 Thermodesulfobacteriota bacterium | reverse complement strand
GGATTTCTCCCAATTCCAAGGTCTCGGATTTATCTTGGCACGAGGAGTGCCTTGTTATGCAGCGACAGTTTTCACTACCAACTTGACTGTCACATCAGCAGTATATCTTTCGATAAATCTTTCTGATATAGCACTTCGCCTTACGGCCTTTTGGTATGTCTTCATCAAAGGGTTATGCCGCCCGTTTTTACTTTTCACTGTCTTCTTTCATAACTTCACGAATTCGGGCGATGTGATATTGTGTGCTTTTTTCTTTGACTTTTTTGCCTGTATCTTCAAACAGGCAGAAGTAAATCTCATTTTCTTTAAGGCAGTACCATACTCGAAATCCGTGACTTTTTCCCTTTCTGATTTTCGGATTTCTCACACGGCGTTTGAATATCTTATATGATTCGGTTTCAATGATGACAACGGCATTCTCTTTCGGATTTCTGCCGATATCACGACAAAGATTTCTTAAGAACTTCTCTGTGTCAAATTTGTATTTTTTGCCGACTGATTTAAGCTGATTCTCAAACCCGGCAAATATTACGGCTTCCATTTCTGTCCGGCAGTGTCCTTCATCATATCATGTATTGTTTCTATATTTTGTTCGATATGTTCATCAGGATTTAGTATGTCGGCAAAACATTCCGCATACCACTCAATCTCACCGAGATATCTGTTTTCAATACGGTTCCAGAGAATACGCTCGGAAAAAGGAAGTTTCCTCCGGATTTCGGAAGAGTTTTTTTTCAGGTAAGAGTTCAGTATCTGATACCATTCACCGCACAGTTTCGCATAATATTTCACCGTTTCGGGATCACGCTCGGAAGGTGACTGCCGAAGTATTTCATCAAATTCGCTAAATATGCTCATATAAATCAGAGGATGCAGCAATGATGAGATAGATAAAAGCAGTTTCCGCCTCATATTCGTAGACAGACCGATATTCCATGAAATTGTTTTGCCCGGTATCGGAAATGAGGATATTAACGGAGGGGTCATAATAATTACTCCTTTTTTTCAAGTGGCATAACGTAGCGCCTGGTTATGCTTCGGCCGCAATAAAATACCAAGGCATAAGTAATGGTCCAGATATTTGAAGTCTATTTCCATTTTTCAATTTTTCAGTAAATGTTCCTCTTCCTTTTTCGCTTGGTCTTGGCAGGTCAATATCGATTTTAAATGGAGTATATTGAAACTTAGGGTACCCATTTTTTAACAAATAATCTCTTACAACAGGCAGAGAATACACATTATAAAAACTTTCTTTGCAAGGATTTAGGTCAACATCATAATCTTGAACTTCAATAGTGCATGATAATGGACCATTATAGAATAGAGATGATAAGGCAATCCATTTTGCTTTCAACTTAGATAGCGATGCAATTGGTTTTTTAAAGTCTGGAAGCCAACTTAATGTTTGAAAAGATACTATAGCATCATTCGCAGATACGTATTTATCAGATAAATTGTAAATATCTCCTTGTATAAGTTGGCAGTTCTCAATGCCATTATCTTGAAAAAACTTGTTCCCACTTGCAAGAAGGCTGGAATTAATATCAATGCCGATGAACTGAGAATTTGGGTATCTTCTTCCCATATAATAAATATTTGCACCGCTTCCAGAACCAATATCAATTATTTTCAATTGACTATTTCTTTGAATATAGCCAATTTCCTCAAGCCAATCGCAGAATGCAATAGTACTTCGGTATGGCTCTTTGAACTGGCGTTCATGATACTTTGTATCTACATTTTCAATCCATTCTGTAGTTCTTTGTTCTGTTCTGTTCTGTTCTCATTCATGATTTCTCCAATATTTTATTTGTCAAGTAATTTCGGTGGTTTTCTTTTGAAGCATAACGCTTAAAAGTTAAGTGAAATTTAACAATATGCTTGTAAAGTCCTTTAAAATATGGGATTATAAGATAATATGGTTGTTATAACCTGAAGGTAGTGGCTTTGTTAAAATTAACCATCTTAAATCCTTATTATATAAGGATTTATACGATTTGTATAATATTGGAAATTATAACATATTGTATAATTCGATATTCTGAAATATCCTATGATTACAATATATTAAAACATACTAATTGTGTAACTCCGCTAACTTGCGGCTCTTGCATAGCTTTTTCTTTCTGAATCCTTAGCTCATAAGGCTTTAAGCAAAGTTAGTAAAAATTTCGTTTAACATTTAAGTAACGCCAAGGATAACCTGATGAAAAAGCAAATAAAATGTGGCTAAAAGTGAAGAAAGATCGATAAACAACAAAATTTGTAGAAACCAAAAAACGGCCAGGCTTTTTCAGTCAGAGTTCATCCTTTTGTTGGGGACACATTGGGACGCTCCCAACTTGGGACACATTGGGGACGTTCCCAACTTTTCAACTTATTTACCGGTTAGAGAATATTTACTGTCTGCTAACAGGCTCTCGCCCCGAATTACCGATTTGCCTATGGCCTGTACAGATATGTTCAGCCGT
>JAYENE010000361.1:0-2476 GCA_034721935.1 Thermodesulfobacteriota bacterium | reverse complement strand
TGGTTATCAGACCATCATGAATCAAGTATTACGGGAATATCTTGACAAATCAAACCAGCATATTACTGAAAATGCCCTGCGCCGTGTGATACGGGAAGAATTGAGAATAGTGAAACACACTGCTATAGCATAATCGGGATAGGACTCCCCATTACTGAGGAGTCCTCCCACACCACCCGGCATACGGATCGCGTACCAAGGCGGTTCGGCTGATCAGGGGAATCAGTTACCGGGCAGATACAACCGGTCGCTTTTCCCCAGACATTCGGCAATCTGTGACGCTGCGAATACTTCCATCTGCTATGGCTTTATATTCACAAGCACACACCTCCTATTTGTCATTATCATTTACCCGTGTCATTCAGTCCGGGCGCTGTTCCGGCCTTCACCGGGGTGAGACCTCCCCGTTTTTTTTCGGGGCTCGTTTCCTCCGGCTGCTACCGTGCCCTTCAGGCTTCGCTCTTTAAGCTACGCCCTGACAGGCTGCTGATTTCTCCTATGCGGTCAGGACAGGTTGCCCTGTTCTCAGCCGGAATATCCGGCACATAGGAGACCTCCCGGGGTAAACACATGTCTTTCGGTGCGTGAATGCCGGGTTTACGGACACATCTTGAGATAGATAAAGGACTTCATCTTGTTGTGCAGACTCGTCCCGATGTGCGCGCCTCATACCCGATTCCTGTACGCCTGTCTGCGTGCCCGCACAGGCAGATCATCCCGCGCCTTCGCGATGCCCTTGCCTCAGCAGGGCGGCTTCCTCCCGAAACACCGTCGCCGCTGTCCCGTTGCCATACCGTTGCATCCTTCGCCTCCATCAAAACAAATGGGGTCAAATCTACTATTGACCCATGTTAGACAAAATGCTATATATTATAATATGTCACGTCCACTTAGAATAGAATATCCCGGAGCATGGTATCATGTAATGAACCGCGGCAGGCGGTCCGAATCCATTTTTTCAGATAAACATGACTATTTAATGTTTATTGATTTGCTGATTGAAGCATCTGAAATATATAATATAAATGTAGCTGCATACTGTTTAATGAAAAATCATTATCATATTCTGCTGCAAACACCCGATGGAAATATTTCAAGATGCATGAGGCATCTGAACAGCATATACACCCAGAGATATAACAGAAGACATGGATTTGATGGTCAGCTTTTCAGGGGAAGGTACAAGTCGATTCTTGTCTGTAATGACAGCCATCTTCTGCAACTGGTGAGATATATACATAAGAACCCGGTAAAAGCAGGTATGGTTAAAGATATGCCGGATTATGAATGGAGCAGCTACAAAGGTTACCTGTCATATGCGAAAAAGTGGAAATGGTTACATAAAGATTATATTTTCTCCATGATAACCCCAAAAAAACGGGGCAGACTGAAACCGTTTATTGAATTTATGCATGAAGATGATTCAGAAGAGGTTATAAGGCTGTTTTCATTAAAGAAGCTCCCGTCATTTTTTGGTCCGGAAAGTTTCATAACAGGAATAAAAGAAAAATATTATTTTAAGAAAAAAAGCTGTGAGGTTCCTGAATCAAAAAGTCTGGCTCCGACATCTGATTCAATAATTTCATCAGTGTGTAAACATTATGGCGTATCGTTTAATGAACTGCTGATAACAAGACGCGGGATTTTTAATGAACCACGAAATATTGCAGTTTATCTATTACGTCAAATACGGGGCGAGAGCCTTAATAACATAGGTGAACTGTTTAATATCAAAACATACAGCACAGTAAGCAGCATATTGCGAAGAATTTCGATGCTTAAAAAATATGACAGAAAAATTCAAAAACAGATAGGAAAAATTCAAGATAATATTACCTAAGTTGAGCGATTTTTTGCGAAGATATGTGCTGAGATCTTGATGCATAAGGATTTGCAAAAACCGCAGGCATACCAGTGGATATGTCGAGGATTTTTGCGAAGCCTTTATGCGCAAGTGATCGGCGCAGATCGAGTAAAAAACCGCTCAATTTAGGTATTAATAAGGGTCAAACGTAGACCTCATGTCTTTTTCAAGGTTCCGTGCTCCGCAGTGTTGCGGCAGGTAAGTTCGGTTATTCATTGAGGAAGGAGGCATATTATGAATAAAAATTTGTTCTATTTTTTATTGGTAATTGGATTGCTTGTTTTGGGGATATTAATAGGTTGTGGAGGAGAGAGGGAAAACGTTGCAAAGGAAGAAGAATCCCCGAAAATTGAGGAAATAAGACCGTTGAGGAATGTTATAAAGATAAAAGCAGAAGGAGTAGTGCTGCATTATCAAAAAGAATCTTTTTGGAATGATAAACAACTTTCGTAACACTTTAGCTTTTTGAAAATAAATGCGCTTCGGGTATAATCAAATTTAAACCAGGAAAAACTCACGAATAAGAAATCGTAAAGAAAGAACTTGCCGTAACTATAAAGAAATAGTGGTAATTTAACCAAAGAATTAGACAAAAATGGCATTTTAAACCTG
>JAYENE010000360.1:0-2482 GCA_034721935.1 Thermodesulfobacteriota bacterium | reverse complement strand
CGACGTCTCGGTTCCCCGAACGGCGAAAGAAAAAGCCGAGCTGCTGGTAAAGGCTGAAATTCAGGATATTTCGCAGGAGAGGCAGTTGGAGAACCCGGATGCAAGAATTGCATCTGGCATTGATGTCGAAAATTTACTTGAGAAAAAAGCGATATGTCCTCGTGGAGTTGTGAGCGGCGATGGTGAAAAATGGATCCGGAGGATATGGGAACACCGGCTTATTAACAAGGATTGGCAATATTTTCAAGGAACTATCTCAGGCACTGCGCTGTATTCTGGTCGGGATAAGGTTATTGATTGGTCTTCCGATGGTGAGGGGATGCTTTGTCCTGGAAGAGACAACTTGGCGTTGGGCAAGTTGGGTCTAAATGTAAGTTTGATTGGAGTGCTACCAGTCACTTTGTATTCTGGCAATTTATATGATCAAACAACGGCATCAATTGTTCCCAATAATGTAAGTGACCTTACAGCATTGTATTGTTACTGTTCCTCTAAAGAATTTAATAAAGATATTCGAGAAATTGATCAAAAATTGAATGTAACGCCTGCGACTCTAATAAAAGTCCCTTTCGATCTTGACCATTGGACTAAAGTCGCCAAAAAGAAATATCCTAACGGTTTGCCCAAACCCTATTCCGACGATCCGACCCAATGGATTTTCCACGGTCATCCAGCCAAGGTGGCAACGGCTTCCAGCCGTTGTGATATTCAGAGACAGGATGGCTCTGCCACATTGCAGGTGGCCATGGCCCGGCTACTGGGTTACCGCTGGCCCGCGGAGCTGGAGAGTAGAAGCGGCTTCCAGCCGCTTAATAAAGAAAAGCAGAGACTGGAAGGCTCTTCTACCATAGAACTTTCCGACAAGGCCCGTGCATGGGTGAAGCAGTCGAAAGCTCTGCTTTCTTACGCCGACGAAGACGGTATCGTCTGCATTTCCTCGGTGCGGGGCGAGGAGCCGGCGGCCGACCGCCTGCTGAATCTTCTATCTGCGGCATATGAAAGTGGCAGAGGCTTCCAGCCTCTGGAGAATCAACGGCAGGATGCCGCTACCACTATTGCAGTAGAAGAGGCTTCCAGCCTCTTTGAAAAGCGGCAAGATGCCGCTGCCACTATTTTGCCTGCTACATTTCAGGATTGGCTCAACAAACTTCTTGCCCAAGCCAATCCTGCGGGCAAAACACTCGATGAATGGCTACGTGACCATTTCTTCGAGCAGCACTGCAAGCTTTTTCATCACCGCCCATTTATCTGGCACATCTGGGACGGCCGCAGGCGCGACGGATTCCATGCGCTTGTGAATTATCACAAACTCACAGCGGGAAATGGGAAAGGTGGGCAACTTTTGGAAAATTTGACCTATAGCTATCTTGGTGACTGGATTACACGGCAAAGAGAGGGGGTTAAACGAAGCGAAGGAGGCGCTGAAGACCGCTTGGCCGCAGCGTTAGAACTTCAAAAACGACTCATCGCAATTATAGAAGGTAAACCACCTTTTGACATTTTTGTCCGCTGGAAACCGATCGAGGAACAGCCAATCGGTTGGGAACCTGATATCAATGACGGGGTTCGCTTGAATATTCGTCCTTTTATGGCCGATGATATTCCAGGTGGTAGGAGGGGAGCTGGCATCCTGCGGTGGAAGCCTAACATAAAGTGGAATAAGGATCGTGGAAAGGACGTTGCCTCTGCTCCGTGGTTTCCGCTATTTAAGGGTGATCGGATTAATGACCATCATTTAAGTCTGGAGGAGAAACGCGCGGCAAGGGACGAGGCGAGGGCCGCGGCGAGGGGGAGATAGGGAGAAGGGGCGAGAAGGAGAATCGGAGAATGGGTTAAGGGATCAACAGCCACCGAGAGTTACATGTGTATCAGAACGCCATTAATGCGGCGATGAAGATATTTGAGCTGACAAAGTTGTTTCCATCTGAAGAGAGATATTCCATGACAGACCAGATGCGCCGTTCGTCAAGGTCCGTCTGCGCAAACCTTGCGGAAGCATGGCAAAAGCGGCGTTATCAGAATGCTTTCATAACTAAATTGAGCGATGCGGAAAGCGAGGCATGTGAAACCCAAGTCTGGCTTGAATGCGCGCAACGTTGCGGATATTTGAATCAGAAACAGATGAAGGAATTGGACGATGCATATGATTATATTATCGGACAGATCGTCAAAATGATCCAGGAGGCTGACAAATGGCTAATCAAATAAACACTCGTTCGCCGGTTCGGCCCATCTCCGTTTCTCATGATAAAGGTGGACCAGGTTGGCATGCCAAATGGAGGTTAGACGGAGGTTAGACGGAGATTAGACGGACTTTAGCAGGATCTTTAGACCGATAATTACATAACCATTCTAAATAACCCCCATGCCCTATCGGGCACAACAAAGAATGAAACACTTGCTAAATTACAAAGTTGAAGTTATAAATTCCTGAGTAGCCAAATGGAGGTCGAAATACAAATGCAGCCATAGAGCGCGATAA
>JAYENE010000359.1:0-10697 GCA_034721935.1 Thermodesulfobacteriota bacterium | reverse complement strand
TTTGGTTAAGTTACCACTATTTCTTTATAGTTATGGCAAGTTCTTTCTTTACGATTTCTTATTCGTGAGTTTTTCCTGGTTTAAATTTGATTATACCCGAAGCGCATTTATTTTCAAAAATCTAAAGTGTTACGAGTATTGTAATTTGGGATTTTAGGGCCGTATCCGGGAAAGCAAATAGCTTCTATCTGAATCAGTTAGAGTTGATTTTGACGTTTCCCTGCTACGCTTATACAACCCTTTTTTGTCTTGACAATAGGAAATATTTCATGGCAAATTTAAAAATTTGATGCAGTTTGCGAAGGCTGATCAACAATAGGGAGTTCTATTTTAACCTAAGGGCTCGCACAAAAATAACTTGGCATTTTAAGCGCCGATGCATCCAGCCTGGCTGCGTTGCGAAAGCTCGAAATATGTTTGATATTCCTGCACTTTCGCGCCTTGCCAGTCTGGCGACTCAACACTTAAAATTGCCAACTTATTTTTGTGCGAACCCTAAGTTGAGCGATTTTTTGCGAAGATATGTGCTGTGATCTTGATGCATAAGGGTTTGCAAAAACCGCAGGCATACCCGTGGATATGTCGAGGATTTTTGCGAAGTCTTTATGCGCAAGAGATCGGTGCAGATCGAGTAAAAAACCGCTCAATTTAGGTTTAAGATAAGATGAAAGGAGAGAATTCAGTATGACCAATCAATACATAGATGCTTATGAAAAATCGATTACTGATCCTGAAAGTTTCTGGGGCAAACATGCACAGGACTGCCACTGGTATAAAAAATGGGAAAAGGTTTTTGATGACTCAAAAAAGCCGTTCTACCGCTGGTTTTCCGGAGGACAGGTCAACACCTGTTACAACGCTCTTGACTTCCATGTTGAAAACGGCATAGGCGACCAGCTCGCCATGATATATGACAGCCCGGTTACAGACACAATTAAAAAATTTACATACCTGCAGCTAAGAGACGAGGTCGCAAAATTTGCAGGAGTCCTTGCCTTCCAGGGTGTGCAAAAAGGGGATAGGGTAATCATATACATGCCGATGATTCCTGAAGCAGCCATTGCCATGCTTGCCTGCGCGCGTCTTGGAGCTGTCCATTCAGTTGTTTTTGGCGGTTTTGCCGCAAATGAGCTGGCAACCCGCATTAACGACGCCAGGCCAAAGGTAATTGTTTCAGCTTCTTGTGGCATTGAGGTTAAGCGGATTATTTCATACAAGCCGCTCCTTGACAGAGCCATAGAAATGGCAGAGGCAAAACCAAAATCCTGTATTATCCTTCAGCGACCTATGGAAACAGCTTCCATGATAAACGGCAGGGATATTGACTGGAACGAAGCCATGTCAAATGCAAAGCCACATGACTGCGTTCCTGTCGAATCCGCAGATCCCCTGTATATTCTTTACACATCAGGAACGACTGGAGAACCAAAGGGTGTTGTGCGTGACAACGGCGGCCACATGGTCGCCCTGAAATGGAGCATGAAGGCAATCTATAATATGGATCAGGGAGATGTCTTTTGGGCGGCATCTGATGTAGGCTGGGTAGTCGGTCATTCATATATTGTTTATGCCCCGCTGCTTAAAGGCTGCACTACAATAATTTATGAAGGCAAGCCTGTAGGCACACCTGATGCAGGCGCATTCTGGCGTGTAATATCAGAACATAAGGTCAAAGCACTCTTCACCGCTCCCACAGCCTTTCGTGCCATTAAGAGGGAAGATCCTGATGCCGAGCTTATGAAAAAGTATGATCTGTCAAACTTCAAAACATTATTCCTGGCAGGTGAAAGGCTTGATCCAGACACGCTGCACTGGGCTGAAAATCATCTTGGCATACCTGTAATAGATCACTGGTGGCAGACAGAAACCGGCTGGGGCATTGCAGCTAACTGCATGGGTCTTCATCATTTTCCGGTCAAACCGGGCTCGCCCACCAAAGCGGTTCCAGGCTGGGATGTCCAGGTAGTAGATCCAGACAACAACCCTGTCAAACCAGGTAAAATTGGCGCTCTTGTCATAAGGCTTCCGCTGCCCCCTGGATCGCTTCTTACCCTGTGGAACAATGACGAACGTTATGTCAGTTCTTACCTCGAGGAATTTCCCGGATATTACAAAACTGCTGATGCGGGGTTTATTGATGAAGAAGGATATATATATGTCATGAGCCGTACCGATGATATTATAAATACTGCCGGCCATCGTCTTTCCACAGGCGCGATTGAAGAGGTTCTGGCTGATCAACCTGAGGTGGCTGAATGCGCTGTTCTTGGCGTTGATGATCAGCTTAAAGGGCAGGTCCCTATCGGATTTCTGGTATTAAATGCCGGTGTTACGCGCAATCATGATGAAATCATAAAAGAGGTTGTCCAGATGGTCCGTGATAGAATCGGGCCTGTAACATCCTTTAAGACTGCCACAGTTGTAAAACGGCTGCCTAAAACCCGTTCAGGAAAAATCTTGAGAGGCACTATGCGAAATATCGCAGATCACAGGGAATATAAAATGCCGGCCACAATAGATGATCCTGCTTCACTCAATGAAATAGAAGATGCCTTGAACCATATCGGATATGCAAAGGCGAAAAAGTGAGACTTTAGACAAATAAAAAGAGCGTGAAACTTGAGTTCTATGTAATTGGACTGAAGATTTAAAGATTGTATTACTTTACCGTGGCAAAAAATCCAGCTTTCACAAATTCTCTGTTTAAGCGGGCAATATTGGTGATGGAAATCTCCTTGGGACATTCTGCCTCACACTCGGTTTCGTTGGTACAGTTGCCAAAACCGAGCCTGTCCATCTCCCTGACCATCGAGAGGGCTCGCTTTGCCGCTTCAGGCGCACCCTGCGGAAGCAAGGCCAGATGAGAAACCTTAGCTCCTACAAAAAGCATGGCCGATGCATTAGGACAGGCTGCCACACATGCTCCGCATCCAGTACAGGCCGCAGCATCCATAGCCAGCTCAGCGATTTCCTGCGGGATCAGAATTGTATTAGCATCCGGCGCACTACCAGTATTCACCGAAATATAGCCCCCTGCCTGAATAATCCTGTCAAATGCACTCCGATCCACTACCAGATCTTTTATGATAGGAAACGCCCTTGAACGCCACGGCTCTACTACGATCGTATCACCATCGCTAAAATGCCGCATGCGAAGCTGACAAAGGGTGGCGCCCTTTTCCGATCCATGGGCACGACCATGGACCATACTCCCGCACATCCCGCAAACACCTTCCCTGCAGTCATGGTCAAATGCAATGGGATCTTTTTTAGCCAGGGTTAGCTGCTCGTTAATCACATCAAGCATCTCTAAAAACGACATATCCGTGGAAATATTTTTGGCATAATATGTTTCAAGGCGTCCTTTGGCATCTGGCCCTTTTTGACGCCAAACCTTTAGGGTTACATTAATAGTCTTTGTCACCGGTAACTCCTTTGTGTTAATTTAACGTTTTCAAAGGTAAGAGGTTCCTTGTGCAATACAGGCTCATCACCTGTATATTCCCATGCTGAAACATGACAAAAATTTTCATCGTCACGCTTTGCCTCGTTTTCCTCTGTTTGATAGGCTTCGTTAAAATGACAGCCGCAGGATTCCTTACGGGCCAGTGCATCAATTACCATCAACTCTCCGAACTCAAGAAAATCAGCTACTCGGCCGGCTTTTTCCAGGCTCTGGTTAAATTCCTTTTCCGATCCCGGAACAATTACGTTTTCCCAAAATTCTTCCCGAAGCGCTTGAATAAGCTTTTTAGCTTTTGTAAGACCTTCATCGTTTCTTGCCATACCACAGTATTCCCAGAGAATGTGCCCCAGCTCACGGTGAAAATCATCCACTGTCCGGCTTCCGTTTATGGATAAAAGCTTTGCAACCCGGACATTTACCTTCTGGCTCGCTTCTTTAAAAGCAGGATGATAAATCGTAACATCCTTTAAAAAAGCGCCAGCCAGGTATCCGCCGATGGTATAAGGGATGACAAAATACCCGTCTGCCAGTCCCTGCATAAGAGCGCTGGCCCCCAGACGGTTCGCTCCATGATCCGAAAAGTTGGCTTCGCCCAGAACAAAAAGACCGTCGACGGCGCTCATGAGGTTGTAATCGACCCACAGACCGCCCATGGTGTAATGAACCGCAGGGTAAATCATCATGGGTGTTTCATACGGGTTGTCGGCGGTGATTTTTTCGTACATCTGGAAAATATTGCCGTATTTTTTTTCTATGATATCTTTTCCGTCACGCTTAATTGCATCTTTCAAATCAAGGTACACGGCAAGCCGTGTCTCACCCACGCCTTTACCCATGTCGCACTGCTCCCTGGCATTGCGTGATGCCACATCCCGGGGAACCAGGTTCCCGAAGCTCGGATATTTGGCTTCAAGATAATAATCTCTTTCAGATTCAGGAATCTGGTGAGGAGGACGTCTGTCACCAGGGGTGTTGGGGACCCATATCCGGCCGTCGTTTCTTAAGCTTTCGCTCATAAGTGTCAGTTTGGACTGATAAGCGCCGCGCACCGGAATACAGGTGGGATGAATTTGGGTAAAACACGGGTTGGCAAAAAATGCCCCTTTTTTGTAAGCTCTAAAACTTGCTGTAACATTGGAAGACATGGCGTTTGTGGAAAGGAAAAATACATTGCCATAACCCCCGGTGGACAGAACAACTGCATGGGCGGCATGGGTTTCGATCTTGCCGGTAACAAGGTTCCTGACGACAATTCCCCTGGCCTGTCCGCTTACTACTACAAGATCGAGCATTTCCCTGCGGGGAAACATTTTGACTTTACCGGCGGCTACCTGGCGCATTAAGGCGCTGTAAGCTCCCACAAGCAGTTGCTGCCCGGTCTGGCCCCTGGCGTAAAAGGTCCGTGAAACCTGGGCGCCCCCAAAGCTGCGGTTGGCCGGCAGCCCGCCGTAATCCCGCGCAAAGGGCACGCCCTGGGCTACACACTGATCAATAATGTTATTGCTGATCTGTGCAAGACGATACACATTGGCTTCTCGTGACCTGAAATCGCCGCCCTTTATGGTATCAGAAAAAAGAAGCCTGATGCTGTCGCCTTCATTCTGATAGTTCTTGGCTGCGTTGATGCCGCCCTGGGCAGCAATGCTGTGCGCACGGCGGGGGCTATCCTGAATACAAAAGGTTTTGACATTATACCCTAACTCAGCAAGTGAGGCTGATGCGCTGGCGCCAGCAAGACCAGCGCCCACTACAATGATCTCAAACTTTCTCCTGTTGGCAGGAGTGACCAGTTTCAGTTCAAAACAGCGCCTGTCCCATTTTTCCGCCAGAGGGCCTCCAGGAATTTTTGCATCAAGCATAACGTGTCCTTATTCTGTGTTGGTCAACTCGTATTATTGTAACCCCACCGTAGCGGGGCTTGAAATTTGAAATTGGAAATTAGAAATTTGGGAGACCTGCCTGCGCCTGCCTGTGCGGTACACGCAGACAGGCGCAGGCATGCACAGACAGGGATGAAACAAGTTATGTAGGGTGCATTTTATGCACCTTTCATGGCAAATCAGTTTAACCTTGAACTTTGAACCTCTGAACCGTGAACGGTTACAACTATTTAAACACTTAACAAAATATAGATCGGAATAAATCCAAAACCGATTCCAACAATCAGGCTAAAAACTATACTGATAATCCTGATAAAGGGCATGTACTTCGGGTGATTGGCGCCGACAGTCTGAAAGGCGCTCCAGAATCCGTGACTTATATGAATTGCCGCAACAATCATGGCAAAAATATAAATGACCACATATCCAGGGTTTGAAAACGAATCCAACACGATCTGAAAAATCGTAGTATCGGTTTTATCTACAAAATGGAAATCAAACAGGTGAAAAATAATAAAGATAAAAAGTATAAAACCGGTATACGGCATGGTTGCTGAACCGAGTGTACGTCCCCCGGCGCGTTTGTCGACTACGTATCTGACCGGTCTTGCCTTAAAATTTTCATAAAAAAGTGTTGCTCCGGTTAAAACATGAACAATGGCAAAAAACAAAAGCATAAGTTCTGCCACGGTAATAAGAGGCCCCAATAAATGGAGGCGTTCAGCATAGGAATTGAAAGCATCTTTGCCGGCGTACAACGTAAAGTTGCCGACAAGATGGGTTGCTAAAAAACTCACGAAGCTAAGACCGGTAATGGCCATCATGAGTTTCTTTCCGATGGAAGAACCAAAAGTGTTTATAAGCGAGTTCATATGTTCCACCGCTTTTGCGTATATATACCTACATTTTGCACGTAATTGAGTAAAAAAATAGAGAAACCATCATATTTTCTTCAGCCTCGAAACTTTTTGCATTATAAGAAACTTCGATCTGTGCATTTAAATTTTATATTTGCCTGTAGCTTTGACTTCGCTATTTTAGCCTGACGGATAAGAATTTGCAATTGTATTTTAAACATAAATCTAATAATATACTAACCGTTTCGTAACTTAAGGGTTATAATTTGCTTACAGGGAAAATATATTATGGCTGACAATAAAATTCTTGTTGTAGATGATGAAGAAGATATCCTTGAGCTGGTCAGATATAATTTAATTAGAGAGGGATACAGGGTTGTTTGTGCAGCTTCCGGAGAACAGGCGCTAAACAGAGCCAAATCCGAGCCTTTCGATCTGATTGTGCTCGATCTCATGCTTCCGGGCATTGATGGCCTGGATGTAGCCAAAAGGCTGAAAAGCAAGATAGAGACCCGGCATATCCCAATCATTATGTTAACAGCAAAAGGTGAAGAAGCGGACATCGTAACAGGGCTGGAACTTGGCGCTGATGACTATGTTACCAAACCGTTCAGCCCCAGGATTCTGGTCGCACGGGTTAAGGCTGTTATTCGAAGAAATCTGCAGGAAGAAGTTGATGATTCTTCAGTTATTCAGATATATGAACTTGAAATCGATCCGGGTCGGCGCAGAGTGCTGGCCAAAGGGTTGCATGTTGAATTGACATTTACCGAATTTCAAATCCTTTGTCTGCTTGTTAGGCGACCTGGCTGGGTTTTTACCCGTTTCAAAATTGTTGATTCAATCCGCGGTGATGATTATCCTGTTACGGACCGCAGTGTTGATGTTCAGATTGTCGGACTGCGGAAAAAACTTGGACCTTGCGGCAAATATATCGAAACCGTCCGTGGCGTCGGATATAGATTCAAGGAAACAGAATGAAGAAAAAGAAACGGTTGATCAGTCGATTATATCCTTCATATTTGCTGATTATTCTTATATCTCTAACTGCCGTAAGCTGGTATGCTTCTGATGCCATGCGAAGTTTCTTCTTTGCGCGGACGGCGGCGGTTCTTGAAACCAGGGCAAATCTACTGGAAAGCCGGATCATTAAACACCTTTCACCGCTAAATGAGAAATCTATTGACCTGGCCTGCAAGGAAATCAGCGGGATTTCAGAGACCCGAATAACAGTTGTGCTTCCTTCCGGCAAAGTAATCGGCGATTCAGAAGAAGATCCCCGCAGCATGGATAACCATAGCGACAGAAAAGAAGTAAAGGCGGCGATCAGCGGAAATATCGGCAATTCAACAAGGTTCAGCAGAACACTTCAGCAAAAAATGATGTATGTTGCAGTGCCTCTGATAAAGTATAATAAAATACTGGGTATTTTAAGGGCCTCAATCCCTGTAACGTCAGTAGATAACGCTTTAAAGTCCATACAAAGAAAAATTGCGCTGGGAGGATTGCTCATAGCTTTGTTCGCAGCAATAATCAGCCTGTTTGTCGCGCGGCGTATCAGCAGGCCCCTGGAAGAGATGAAAAAAAGCGCAGATCGTTTTGCCGAAGGCGACCTGGCCCACAGGCTGCCGGCGCCTGATACAAAAGAGATGAAAGCCCTTGGTGAGGCGATGAACCAGATGGCGGCCCAGCTTGACAGCAGAATAAAAACCGCCATACGCCAGAAAAATGAACTGGAAACCGTCCTTTCCAGCATGCTGGAGGGAGTAATTGCGGTGGATATGGATGAACGCATCATCAGCATAAATCAGGTAGCAGCCAGGATATTTAATGACGAGACTGAAAAGTTTCAGGGGCAAAGTATTCAAGAGGCAATAAGGATCTCAAGATTGCAGCGTTTTATTAAAAAAGCTCTTTTGAGTGTAGAATCGATAATAGAGGATGATATTGTTTTAAACCACGATGAAGAACACATTTTGAATATACACAGCTCTCCGCTTCAAGATGCAAAGAAAAAACGCATCGGCATACTTGTTGTAATAAATGATGTTACAAAGCTCAGACGTCTTGAAAATGTCCGGCGTGATTTTGTTGCCAATGTTTCCCATGAAATTAAAACACCCTTAACAGCAATCAAAGGTTTTGTAGAAACCCTTCATGACGGAACCGTTGAAAAGCATGAAGATATCGAGCGTTTCTTCGGGATTATCATTAAGCACATTAATCGGCTTGATGCCATAGTTGAAGATCTTCTGGCTCTCTCACGAATCGAACAGGAAGACACAGGAAAAGAAAAAGATAGGAAAAAAGAGGTAAAGTTTGAAACAGGATCTATCAAAGATGTTATAGACACAGCAATTCAGGTTTGCCAGGCAAAAGCAGATAAAAAAAATATTCATATCGAGTCTATTTGTGATAAAGAAATTACCGCAAGAATCGATCCCGAACTCCTTGACCAGGCCATGGTTAACCTCCTTGATAATGCCATAAAATACAGCGAAAAAGGAAGTCCTGTATATGTTGAGTGTTCTTCAATGGAGAAAGAGATAATAATCAGTATTAAAGACCAGGGTATCGGAATAGCTAAAAAACATCTGCCTCGACTTTTTGAAAGATTTTACCGGGTTGACAAGGCCAGAAGCCGTGAATTAGGCGGCACCGGGCTTGGGCTTGCCATCGTAAAGCATATTGTCCAGGCACACAAAGGCAGTATATCTGTTGAAAGCACGCCGGGCAAAGGAAGCGCCTTTACAATCCATCTGCCCAGGGCATAATGTTTTCAAGATTCTTCCTTGACTCTTCTTTATTATATGGCCGGTCAACTGGAAACCGCTCGGCAGGTCCTGGAAACCTTTTTCACCCGCACAGCCAACATCAAAGACTTGAAAGGCTCTCCTGTTCATCAGGAGGCAAAGAATTTGTACAAGGAACTCAGCACGGCCCTGGGCATTCAAAAACAGAGCCATTAAAACGATGAGAAAGATGTTTAGAAGCTCAGCCGTTTCAACAACGGAGAAGAATCTCCCCATTTTTTTCGGTGGAGAACAAGCGGCCGGTCGTAGAAGGTGGTATAACCAAAAAATGGGTCTTCATTCTTCACCATTAGATGTTTTATGTGAAAGATGAAGACCTGATTATCTGTCTTTTGTTTTCAGGAGATTTGAAATTTTTCTTAATATTAAATTCGGCAGTGAATCCCTGTTATCCATAGTCACTTCATTTATTTCTATATCTCCCCTGTTTTTTATTTCTTGTATAAAATCATCACCGCCAAGGGTTATTGTGCCTACAACGATATTAGGCGAATCAAGAACATTGGTTGCCGCTTGTTTGAAAACTTCGGAAAAACATTCCATTATACCAATCTCGTCAAGTATAATGACATTATTCTCAATACTTACCCCATATCGCCTTATATGAAAATCAGATATAATATCCTGATGAGCAAGATAGCCCGTTCTGCCGTCAGGGGTCTTCATTAAGAAACCAAGCCTTTTCCCAGATGCTTTCTCTTCTTCTGTATAAAATCCATTGGCAGGAAGGCCCGGTTTTTTGATCACTTTCTTGATGATAGTAGTTTTTCCCGATGAAGAAGGCCCTGTTAAAAAAATATTTTTTTTCATATCATTTACATACGTAAATCAAATTGCAAGTTAAACTTAAAAGTTAAGTGAAATTTAACAATATGCTTGTAAAGTCCTTTAAAGTATAGGATTATAAGATAATCTGGTTGTTATAACCTGTAGGTAGTGGCTTTGTTAAAATTAAACATCTTAACTCCTTATTATATAAGGATTTATACGATTTGTATAATATCGGAAATTATAACATATTGTATAATTCGATATTCTGGAATATCCTATGATTACAATATGTTAAAACATACTAATTGTGTAACTCCGCTAATTTGCGGTTCTTGCATAGCTTTTTCTTTCTGAATCCTTAATTCATAAGGCTTTAAGCAAAGTTAGTAAAAATTTCGTTTAACATTTAAGTTAAATAGTTATGGGTACTTCTGCCTGTCCTGCGTAAACAGATGTCAACTAATGTGCTAATCAAGACGCGACATTGAACCCTCGCATCTGACAGAAAAAAAGAGGTTTTGAAATAGCATAAATATCAATTGGATAGCGAGTTATTTACTTAATTATGGACGTCCCGCAGTCCCGTACTGGGCGCTTATACCGAATCATTTTCATCTGCTTTGCAAAACAAAAAAATATCCTCTGGCATCAAGTATGCGGAAAATTCTAACCGGCTATGTTGTAAGTTTGTAACCGTTCACGGGTTCAGAGGTTCAAGGTTCAAGGTTCAGGATAAAGCTGTTAGCTGTTAGCTAAAGGCTAACTGCTAACAGTTAACATGTATAGCAGTTAGCCCGGCGCTCCAAGAAAAACAACCCTGAACCTCTGAACCATGAACCTGTGAACGGTTACCAAAATCGCTACAAGTCCATTGTTTGCCAGGAGGATGCTTATTTAAAAGAGCTGGTTC
>JAYENE010000358.1:0-2493 GCA_034721935.1 Thermodesulfobacteriota bacterium | reverse complement strand
TTTTTATAAAAGGATTGCTCTAAGTTATTTCTTTACGCTCACTTATGTGCGAGTTTCAGCCGTTCTTAAATTTAATTGTCCGCTGCCTCAGGTTGACCAGATAATGAGTTTGTAAATTTCTGATCATCTTTTATTGAGAACTTATTATTTTTTCCCAAATCCAACAACATATATTTCTTTGCTGGATTTTTTGCTGGTTTGCGGTTTGAAAATTTTGTGTTTATTAAAACTTAACTTAACTGAATCTGTAAATTCTTTAAAATCCTCTCCCTGGAAAATCTTGCAAATAAATGATCCGCCGTCAACCAACAGGTCTTTAGCGATCCTTAAGGCGGCCTGGCAGAGATTAAAAGACCTTGCTGCATCAACATTTTTATTGCCGGTAGTATCGGGCGCCATGTCGCTTATTACGATGTTAAAATCTTTCCCCACAGATCTTATAAGCTCGTCATCAACGGAAAGTACATCACCGGTATAAATCCTGACATTGGACGGAACCTTTAACAAAACCGATTTTGACAAAGGTTTCAGATCCATCCCCACGACCCGGCCGTTGTTTCCGGCCAGATTTGCGGCAAAAAGAAGCCATGACCCCGGGAAACAACCAAGATCGAGAATTTTGTCGCCCTTTTTTATCAGATTATACTTACGCTGAATCTCACGGAGCTTATAAACAGATCTTGCGGGAAAATGTTCCTTTTTGGCCAGCCGCGAATAATGATCTTCCCACCTGTTATGCTTAGATTTTAAGTTTCGCATCTTTTTTCTAGATTCAGCCACAGACCCACACGGACGAACACAGACTTTCAGCAATATTTTAGCGTTATCCAGCAAACTATAAGCCGAAGTTTGACAGCTTCGTAAAAAGTCTAACATACCCCTTACCGTCATTCCGGCGAAAGCCGAGTACGTAGTGAAGCTTTAGCGCTATCCAGTCTTTTCAAGCAGTTGCAGACCATCTTGACTCCAGTCTTCACCGGAGTGACGACTTTTTACGAGTTCATCAAGGTTTGAGTGTGATCAAATTTAAACCAGGAATACGACTTTCATTATCTTGTCCGTGCGTGTCTGTGGCTAAAATAGCGCCTCAATCCCTTCTGATATGGTTGATATTCCGATAAGCTCTATTCCTTTTATTCCGCTCATTCGTTTAAGATTGCCTGCCGGCACAAGGGATCTTTTAAAACCCATTTTTTTTGCTTCCACAACCCTGATTTCAATACGACCTATGGCTCTTACTTCACCTGTCAAACCGACTTCGCCTAAAACAAGAGTTGCATCAAAAATCGGCTTGTCTAAAAAGCTTGATACAATGGCGGCAACTATTCCCATATCGATTGCAGGCTCGTCAACCTTAACCCCTCCGGCAACATTCATAAAAATATCGCAGTCCATTAAATGCATGCCCAGTTTTTTTTCTATCACAGCCGCAAGCAATGCAACTCTGTTGCTGTCAAGGCCGAGAATGGTCCTTCGGGGATTTCCAAAGCTTGTGCTGCTGGCAAGGGCCTGCAATTCAACAAGTATAGGCCTTGTGCCTTCCATGCTTGCTGTAACAACCGATCCGGGCACGTTTTCAGGACGCTCGGAAAGAAATATCGCCGAAGGGTTGACAACCTCCTCTAATCCTTTCTCATTCATCTCAAACACGCCGATTTCGTTGGTCGATCCAAACCTGTTTTTTACAGCCCGTAAAATTCTGAATATATGGTTCCTGTCCCCTTCAAAGTAAAGAACCGTATCAACCATATGCTCCAAAAGCCTTGGTCCTGCTATTGCGCCGTCCTTTGTCACATGACCCACAAGAAATATCGGAACTCCTGTTTTTTTAGCCATATGCGTAAGCCGAACCGTGGATTCTCTGACCTGGCTCACACTACCCGGAGCAGATGTAAAATCCGGGCTGAACATTGTCTGGATAGAATCGATAACAAGAGCAGCCGGCCTTACAGATTCAATCATCGACATGATCGATTCAATATCTATTTCAGAAACCACCAGCAAATTATGTGATCCTGTAGAAAGCCTCTTGCTGCGTATCCTTACCTGCCTGATGGATTCCTCGCCGGAAATATAAAGGGTTTTATGGCCCTGGTTTGCAAGACCGTGCAGAATCTGAAGCATAAGTGTGGACTTGCCAATTCCAGGATCTCCTCCTATCAGCACAAGGGTTCCGGGAACAAGACCTCCGCCCAGTACACGGTCAAATTCCACAATGCCGGTTAAAAGCCGGTATTCTTTCTCAAGTTCAATAGAATCAATGGGAACAGGTTCTGCCCCGGCGTAGGATATACCTGCCTCTATTCCATGGGCGGCTCCTGCAGCCTGGATCTCTTCAACAAAGGTTTGCCACTTCCCGCAGTCAGGGCATCTCCCAAGCCATTTAGGAGCCTGATATCCGCATGACTGGCAACAAAAGACTGTTTTTACATTTTTTTTCATTGTAAATTAATCGCGTCTCTTTTGAAGGCGTACGCCGCAAAACACGAAAGT
>JAYENE010000357.1:0-2495 GCA_034721935.1 Thermodesulfobacteriota bacterium | reverse complement strand
AGGGTTCGGCAAAAAATAAGTTCGCAATTTCAGGTGTTGAGGCGCTCGGCTGGCAAGGCGCGAAAAAGCATGAATATCAAGCATATTCAGAATTTTCGTAACATAGTCAGGCGGATGCATCGGCGCCTGAAATGTAAAGTTATTTTTTGTCGAGTCCTTAGCATTGAAAAGCCAGGTAGGGTGCATTCTATGCACCATCATCGGCATACATATCATCTGAATGAACGAATGATAAAATACTTAATGGGCAAAATGGAATGTTTTTGGCGCGTAAAACGTACCCTACGATTTACAAACAATAATTGAGCATGGCTTATGTCGAACTTTCGACGAGCAAATATTAAAGGTGGCACCTATTTCTGTAAGCGTTCACAAGTTCAGGGTTCAGGGTTACCTTAACCCAGAACCTCTGAACCTCTGAATCTTGAACCTTTAAACCCTTGAACGCTTACAAATAATAAAACAGACGCTATTTTACAATGTCAAAATGCATATTATGTGTTTCATGCGTGATTGGTCAAACCAAAAAAAATCAGAGTTTTTTGAGCCGATCCTGCACCTGACACCTTCCAAAGTACCTATACAGGCATCATACTTTGCCTTGTTCACATCCACTCCAGCTAATAAAAGCCTGTTCTACTGAATATATTCTTTACGTTTCTTCTGATTTCTGCCATAATTTTTCAGGCTGATGAGCATACCCCCTTTGTTTTGTTGATTAATGTGAAGATTTAAGGCTTTTGGAGAAAATACCGATAAAAAAGGATAGGGTTGTTAATGTGAATTTATACCTTGGAAGGTTATAAATTGCGTTTTTTTCGGTGAGCAATGAGCTTCAAGAGCAAGACGCGAAGGTGCGGAAAAGCAGGCTATTGCAAGCCTGAGCAACACAGCTATTGATGTTCAGGGCCAGCGAAAAATCGCAAGGTGTGGCCTTTCGAGGTATAGATAAACAGAATTATTTGCAGATTGTTTTCGATATAAGGAGATCTGTCTGACATGAATATAAAAAATATTGGATTTGTTTCAACCCGCCTTGCCGGAACAGACGGTGTTTCCCTTGAAGCATCAAAATGGGCTAACATCTTTGAAAAGGAAGGACTTACATGCTTTTATTTTGCCGGTAAGTGCGATTGTGTACCAGATCGTTCATACATAGTTCCTGAAGCCCACTTTAAGCATCCCAATATACGGAAAATCCATCAAAGCTTCTTTGGAGCGCTAAAACGAAGCGACTATATATCACGGAAAATCCATGAACTCAGGCTGAGATTAAAAAAACATCTTTACAAATTCATCAAGCAATTCAAAATTGATCTTCTGGTAATTGAAAATTCTCTGACAATACCGCTTAATATACCTTTTGGAATAGCCATTACAGAGCTTATATCTGAAACAGGCATCTCAACAATTGCCCATCATCACGATTTTTTCTGGGAACGACAGTCTTTTATGACAAACGCTGTATGGGACTATCTTAACATGGCCTTTCCACCCCATCTGCCGCAAATCAATCACGTGGTAATCAACTCTTCTGCCAATAACCAGCTAAGCCTCAGAACAGGTATTTCTTCAACTATCATCCCCAACGTCATGGACTACGATAATCCGCCTGAACCAATTGATGATTATGCATCTGACGTGAGAAAGGCCCTTGGAGTAGAAGACGATCAGCTATTAATTCTCCAGCCCACCAGAGTTGTTAAGCGCAAAAGAATTGAACTCGCAATAGAGCTTATCCGCAAATCCGGGAAAAAAGCCAAACTCGTTATTTCACATGCTTCAGGTGATGAAGGTTATGATTACGAAGGCAGAGTAAGAGAATATGCCTGTATGATGGGCGTTGATGCTGTTTTTGTTTCAGATATCATTAGTGAAAAAAGAGGGTTCACAAAATCAGGAAAGAAAATTTATACCCTGAATGACATTTATCCTCATGCAGACCTTGTTACCTATCCTTCAGATTTTGAGGGCTTTGGCAATGCTTTTCTTGAAGCAATATATTTCCGAAAACCAATAATGGTTAATACTTATTCGATTTACTCAATGGATATTAAGCCAAAGGGGTTTTCTGTAATTGAAATTAATGGATATATAACAGATAAGGCAATAAGGCAGGTTGAAAAAGTTTTTAAAGACGAAAAGTTCAGGAAAAAAATGGTTGATCATAACTATAAAATAGCAAAAACGTTCTATTCATACTCAGTTCTTCATAAGAAGCTTAAAAACCTTATTACGGAATATATTGTTGGCAAATCTTAAGCTTAACATTTCAGGATAATTGGAGCGATAACTCTTAAATATTAATAAGATAGCGTGGCTCGACCCCCATTCTCCCACCCTCATATGTCAGAAAAGTGAAGCATATTATAACCTAAATTGAGCGATTTTTTACTCGATCTGCACCGATCTCTTGCGCATCAAGGATTCGCGAAAATCCTCGACATATCCACGGGTATGCCTGCTTGCCCTGTGGAATGCGAAGCCTATTCCTC
>JAYENE010000356.1:0-2498 GCA_034721935.1 Thermodesulfobacteriota bacterium | reverse complement strand
TTTTCTAAATAATCCTCCAGTACTAGCACCTCAATTTCGTCAATGTTTTTCAACGCCTTGTCATTGGTTAAAAAAAGAGTGGCATTATTTTCAATCCCAATTGCGAGCTGGATAGCATCTGGTGTCTTAATAGAATGCCGAGATCTTAACTCGGCTGCCTTTTCTGCAATTATTGCATCAATAGGGTATAAGTGAAAATTGTTTGAATTTAAAAGGAAATCACGATATTTTTCAACGATATCGTTCCTTGATTTTTTCAATGGCTGTGTTAGAACTTCTGTAAGTGTAATTACAGAAGAAAACACATGATAATCGGTTGCATCTCTGATTATTTTGAAAAATGTATCTACAACTGCTCCATAAATTTTGTGTTCTTCGATAAAATAGATTATTGGGGCCGTATCACACATTATTTGCCTGTGATTTCTTATTGCTTCCGTTATTCCCATGATGCCCTTTCTGAATTAACATATTCCTGCGCATCAATATTATTCCAAACTTCTTTTCCAACACCTTTCAGATCATAGATATTCAAATTTTGTTGGGCCTCACCAGATACTGTAATTTCTGTAATGATCTTTGTTAATAGAACCTTCTTTTCATTATTTTTAAGCTTTGAAATCTGACGGTAAATTGTTTCAGCAGCTACTTCACCCATTTTCAGTACCCCCATATTTATATGATTTCAATTTATTTTGACGGGATTAACTGGATTGAGATAATTATCATGTCTATCCTGGTTTGTTGCAGGGTAATATTTATTAAATTTTTATATCATTGAATTTCTTTTGAATCAAGTTCTATTTGGGCAACAGCCCGTCCACTATTGACTAAAATGAATGCTATCATTTCTTTATGGCAACGCTAATCCGCATAAGCCCAGGCAGGGAGACGCCCATGCAAATATGCGATGCGTAACATACTAAAAAATGATATGTGATTATTTATGCCAAGAAAAACAAGAATTGACGCGCCAGGAGCATTGCATCATATTATCTGTCGAGGGATTGAACGAAGGCGGATATTTTACGACAAAGCCGACAGAGATGATTTTGTTAAGCGGCTCAGCGCCATTGTATCAGACACATCAATCCGCCTCCGGCGGACTATGCCTGGGCATTGATTCCCAACACTTTCGTCTTTTGCATCGAACAGGCACAGCTCCTATAGCCACTGTAATGCGCCGGCTGCTCACCGGTTATGCGGTAAGCTTTAACCGCCGGCATCGCAGACACGGGCAGGTGTTTCAAAATCGTTATAAATCCATTTTATGCCAGGAAGATCCATATCTGTTGGAACTGGTTCGGTATATCCATTTAAATCCATTACGGGCGAAGATAGTAACAGATCTAAAGGATCTGGATCGCTATTCTTATTGCGGGCATAGTGCATTGATGGGAAAGAAAAAAAGACAGTGGATGAGAATTTTTCCCGGAAATATCGACTGAAAAGCCGCGGCATTAATTTTAAAAAGGTTGTTGAAAGAGTTTCTTCACTATTTAATCTGGAGAAGGATTATATAACCGGAAGAGGACGGGAAAGGACAGGAATCAGAAGTCGGAAGTCGGATGTCAGAAGGGCAAGGGCAAAAGGCGGATTTGTCAAAAAGACTTGACATGACACTTGCTGCGGTGAGCTACGCGGTAAAAAGAGGAGAGAAGGTAGCGAAGAAGCAGGTTGTCATCTGGATGATTGAGTTATTTGAATATTTAAGGACGTCCCCCTCAGATTATGCGAAAAAAAAATAAGATGTGCCGTTAAATTGCGCTGAATTGTGTCTAACTTGCACCTTAATTATATTTAGCGCAATTATAGAAAATAACAAAATAATTGTATATACAGATAGTTAACGGATTAGATTGCACTAAACTTGGGCCGAACTTGGGCCAAAATCAGTATCTTTCTGAATTAATCGCTGGCTCCTGGATACCATCTGGCTGCACTGGTTTTGCCGACCACACATATCATTTTTTTTCTTTTCATTTCAGCAAGTATCTTTTTCACCTGATCCCTTGAGAGTGAGGGTAATACTTCCCTTAAATCACGGAATTGACTTCCCTGATTTTTATTGTCTTTAATATGCTTTAATAATAATTGCTTATTGGTTTCGCGGTCAAGTCCGTGCTTGCGAGTATAAACACCCTTTTTATCAACGAATTCGTAAAACTTGCCGGAAAGAATGAGTTTCCGTCCAATTCGTTCAATAGCGCCGGATTTGAGCAATAATGGAACACGTTCTTTTGCCCAGGAAGGGAGTTTCTGCTCCCTGTTGATTAAATCAAGGGTGATAAAATCAGTGGCTTCGAAAGACATTTGACGCTCACGACCGATCTTCTCCAGAAATGTTAAAAAGCGTGGGTCCTGTACTTTCCCGTATAGTGTAAGGAATACTTCATAGTCATCAGTTCCGCTATAATCAGGCGGCTGCTTGCTCTCGCGGGCGCATAGTTCGAACATCCGGTTGGCCCCCTGACCGGAACGCTCAACCATTCCGCATT
>JAYENE010000355.1:0-2499 GCA_034721935.1 Thermodesulfobacteriota bacterium | reverse complement strand
CCTCATTTGGCCGAGAGCGATGGCGGGCGGGGTAAACCCGCCCCTACGGGTTACGTGCATCAAATTTCGTAGGGGCGGGTTTATCCCGCCCGAATAGAGCTTATGTTTTCGGCTTTAACAAATTTGGTAATGCTCCCCCACACAGAGAACACAGAGAATTTCTTTGTTTTTTTATATATTATCATTCTATAATTTTCGTGATCTGGTAAATATCTACAACAGCAGATGGTTTGTTGCATAATGTTAGAGTATTCCAAAAAAAATAAAATTCAGAGCATACGAAATATTGGTATAATAGCGCATATTGACGCAGGCAAGACAACTGTTACTGAGCGTGTGCTTTACTATACCGGCAGATCCCATAAAATTGGCGAGGTTCATGATGGCGAGGCTGTGATGGACTGGATGCCGGACGAGCAGGAACGGGGCATTACAATAACATCTGCTGTTACAGTATGCGCCTGGAAGGGTTGTGAGATTCAAATCATAGATACTCCCGGGCATGTCGATTTTACAATAGAGGTGGAACGCTCGTTGAGGGTGCTTGATGGCGCTGTCGGCGTTTTTTGTGCTGTCGGAGGTGTCGAGCCCCAGTCGGAGACAGTATGGCGTCAGGCCGACAAATACCATGTCCCTAAGATTGCCTTTATTAATAAACTCGATAGAATTGGCGCCAGTTTTTTTGGTACAGTTGAAATGATGAAAGAGAAACTTGGAGCTAATCCTCTTATCTTGCAACTGCCGGTCGGCCTGGAAGAGAATTTTGCCGGTGTCATAGATCTGATCAATATGAAACAGATAGCCTGGGATGATGACACGCTGGGAGCAACCTTTTCAACGGAAGAGATATCCGGCGACCTTCTTGATATAGCCACAGAATACCGTGAAAAACTTGTTGAAGCAGTAGCTGAAGTAGATGATGAAATTATGGAGGCATACTTATCTGAATCCCCCGTTGGCACGGAAAGGCTCCTTGATGCCATACGAAAGGCAACTATTGACCTGAAGCTGGTTCCGGTCTTATGCGGGAGCGCCCTGAAAAACAAAGGAATTCAGCCCTTACTTGACGCTATTGTCAGGTTTCTTCCGAGTCCGGCCGATATCCCTCCAATTAAAGGCACGCATCCTGAAACAGGGGAAGCTATTGAATGCTTGCCTGTAGTTAGCGCGCCGCTTGCCGCCCTGATATTCAAGGTGTCCATGACAGAAGGAAGGAAACTTTCCTTTGTCAGGGTTTACAGCGGAAAGATAAATGCCAAAGAAGAGGTGTACAACCCTTTCCGCAAAATCAATGAAAAGCTTGCCCGTATATTAAAGATGCATGCAAATAAGAGGGAAAGGATCGATGCTGCCGGGCCGGGAAGCATTGTCGGAATTGTTGGATTAAAGAAATCTTCCACCGGCGAAACCTTATGCTCCAGCGATTATCCTATTTTGTTAGAGAAGATAGAGTCCTACAAGCCGGTTATTTCCATTGCAGTGGAGCCAAAGACCCGTGCTGATCAGGAAAGGTTCGGCGATGTTCTTGAAAAATTTATTGTAGAAGATCCAACATTGAAGATTAAAAAAGATGAAGATACCGGGCAGACAATTCTATCGGGCATGGGCGAACTTCATCTTGATGTTATAATAAACCGTATGCGGCGTGAATTCAAAACAAACGTAAATGTTGGAAAACCCCAGGTTGTATACAGAGAAACCATTGGGATCGAGGCTGAAGCATCCGCTGTATTTGATAATGAGATCGCGGGTCAGCGCCATTTTGGCAAAGTCATTATAAAACTGCGTCCTCTGCATAGAGGAACCGGTAACAGATTCGTATCAAAGGTTGCGATTGATACAATACCGGAACTTTTTATTCCTGCCATAAAAAAAGGGGTAATGGAATCTTTTGAAAGCGGAGCATTGATGGGTTATCCGGTTGTCGATGTTGAAGCTGTGCTTACAGGAGGATTATACAGAGAATCGCTCAGCACGGAGCTGGCATATACAGTCAGCGCATCCATGGCATGCAAAAATGCGCTCGTAAAAGCTATGCCTTTCCTCCTTGATCCAATTATGTCTGTCGAGGTATTTGTTCCTGAATCATGCATGGGAGATGTAATAGGCAACCTTAATTCCCGCAACGGTAAAATTGAATCTATTGAGCAGAAAATAGGCATACATGCGATAAAAGCAACTGTTCCACTTGCAAACATGTTTGGTTATTCAACTGCATTAAGGTCTGCCACACAGGGGAGGGGGACATTTACAATGCGGTTTTCGCATTTTGATAAAAGCTAATTGCTTAATTGCGAATTTAGGAATTTAGGAATTTAGGGATTGCTCACGCAAAGACGCAAAGACGCAAAGATTTTAAAACTATAATCCATTGACCAGAAATTTACAAACTCAAAAAGTAACCTGCCAACAACCTGATGTGGCGGGCAGTTAAATTTAAAACGGCTGACTGTTTGAGCATGTTAGAGAGCGTTAAGAAATAACGACGACCAAATAAAA
>JAYENE010000354.1:0-2502 GCA_034721935.1 Thermodesulfobacteriota bacterium | reverse complement strand
GATTTGTTCGGGAGATTGATATTCGGCCTGGACTTAAGCTCATGATTAGAGATTTTCAGCCCCGTGAAAATCTTGTTGAGAAGGTTGAGGTCGAAGATTCACCATTAGGCATTGGCTTCTGTCTTTCGGGAAATATTCAAAATACTGTTTCTCAAGGAAAAACTCGAAAACAGAGAATTGTTTCAAAACGAGGGGGAAGTTATGTGTCTTTTTCCCCAAAGTCACTGGTTACAGTCGAATATCTGGCAGTGCAGCCTGTGTTCACAATCGGTATTTTTATCGATCAACCGATATTGAATATCTTCCTCGAAGGTCAGCCTGAAAGTATACCCTATGATTTCAAGAAGATAATGGATGGATCCAGTGAAAACTTCTACAACCGTATTGGATCAATGACCGCTTCCATGCAGATGGCTGTTCATCAACTCCTGAATTGTCCGTACCTGGGACAACTAAAGCAAATGTACATTGAAAGCAAGGTCGTTGAGATAATAACGCACCTGCTGGCTCAACTGGTGTTCGCGAAGTCTGAGCCCGGAGGTTACCCTCCCCTGCACCCTGATACTATGGAACGTATTCGTGAAGCCAGAAATATTGTTGACTGTAACCTCCAAAACCCGCCTTCTTTGCTGGAGTTAGCCCGGCAGGTGGGTCTAAATGATTGTTACCTCAAACGTGGGTTTCGCCAAATGTTCGGAACTACTGTTTTTGGCTATTTACTTACGCAGCGCATGGAACAGGCTCGTCGTCTTCTGCAAGAAGGCAAAATGAATGTTACAGAAGTGGCCTGCGAGGTCGGCTATTCAAGCTTGAGCCAATTTGCCAGAGCTTTCAAAAAGCAGTTTGGCGCAAAGCCGAGTGCCTGTCTTGCTGAAATGAAAGAAAAAGCCGTCTCACCTTCCTCGAGTCGGTTTTAGATATCCATTCCTCCCCTTTTAATGGCAGCTCTATAATTTTTCCTGATTTTGTAGCTTAATCTTCTATTCTCCAAAATATTCCGCCTATGGTTAAAAATATTCCGCCTGCGGTTAGCAGATTATTCGAATCTAAGATACACAAAATAAAGTTTAGAGAGTCTCATTTACAAAAATCAACAACTTTTCAGTAGAGGGGGAAGAATGAAGAACTTAAAAAAAATCTTTTTATTGGCGGCAGCAGCATTTATAGGCACGGTTGGTCTGAATCTATTTTCCGCCCCTTTTGCAACAGCCCAGGAGGAAAAGGCTCAAAAAGAATATGAACTGGAGACAATGACCGTTACCGCCGAAAAACGGGAGGAAAAGATCCAGGAAGTTCCGGCGAGTATCACAGCCTTATCAGATATATACATTGAAGATGCTGCTGTTCTTGATACCGAGGACCTCATCTATCAGATTCCAAACTTACATATGATAAAAACAGGAAGCCATACTCCATATGCGAGTTGTTTATCTATACGTGGACTTTCGACTGTTATAAATCCGACGGTAGGGTTTTACGTAGATGATGTTTACTATTTAAGTGGTTCTGACACAGAACTTTTTGATGTGGAACGGATCGAAGTTCTAAGGGGCCCCCAGGGGACGCTCTATGGGCGTAACACCGAGGCGGGAGTGGTCAACATTGTCACGAAAAAACCGGGAAACCAGTGGGAAGGCAAAGCATCGGCAGGTTATGGTAATTACAACAGTCATAGTTACAGCGCCGCAATAGGTGGGTCTCTGGTTAAAGAGAAACTTTTTTTCCGTGTATCCGGGAATTATTTCCTTTCTGACGGTTACTTTGACAATAAATTTCTGGACAATGAGGATACTGATGATCGGGACGACCTGAATGGCCGGACACTACTTCGCTGGACGCCTACCGATGCCTGGAATATCACGCTAAGCACGGAATTCCAGCGGTATCGAGATGGCAATGCCTGTTTTGCCCCGCTGGAGGAGGTGCGGCGCAATCCCCATGACGTAAGCCTCGATTTTGAAGGATCTGCTGACCAGGACGGCAACGGCCAGGCAATGAGGTTGGTATATGATCACGAATGGTTTACGCTTACCTCTATCACCTCACTAAGGAATTGGGAAAGCGATGAGAGGGTAGACCTCGATTTTAGTCCTGCTGATTTTATGAGGGCACAATTCTTCTATGATGACGACACCTTTAGCCAGGAAATCCGCCTGGCATCGACCACAGGTTCTGCTCCCCTGAAGTGGCTGGCAGGAACTTATTTTTTCGATGAAGAACGTGATAGTGAATATACCTATGACTACCGCCAGGGGTATCCGGCATGGGGCCTGCCGCCATATAAGGATTATCAAGACAGTGTCACTGATACACAGGGCTACGCCGTTTTTGGTCAGGCAACCTATACCCTTTTTGAAAAGCTGGGCCTGACCGCCGGGCTCCGTTACGACCACGAAACAAAGGATTTTGAATTTGATGAGCATTTTGACCAGGACCTCTCCATGTTTGGGATGTTACCAAGCTCAGTAAAGGCAGATGAAGATTATGATGCATGGCTGCCAA
>JAYENE010000353.1:0-10762 GCA_034721935.1 Thermodesulfobacteriota bacterium | reverse complement strand
TTAAACAGAAATTTACAAACTCAAAGAAATAACTTGCTAACAACCTGATGTGGCGGGCAGTTCAATTTAAAACGGCTGACTGTTTGAGCATGTTAGTGAGCGTTAAGAAATAACGACGACCAAATAAAATTTTCTATGAGTCGGATAATGTCGGCTTTAGCAAGCTTTTTATAAAAGGATTGCTCTAAGTTATTTCTTTACGCTCACTTATGTGCGAGTTTCAGCCGTTCTTAAATTTAATTGTCCGCTGCCTCAGGTTGACCAGATAATGAGTTTGTAAATTTCTGATTAAAAGATAACATTCTGGAACACATGAAAGAAATATCAGAATATGTACAGGTTTAATCATGCCTTTTATTTGCGGGAATGCATACCTGTTAAAATGCCATTTCACCAAACCTCATCCCAAAGAAAAATATGCTATATGCGTTAACAAAGAAAAACCTTTGTTTTTCCTTATCAGTTCAAATCCGAGAATCCGGAAAAAACAACATTCAATCAAGATAATATCATTAAGGGTCAAAGGCAGACCTGACGCTTTGACATATTGAAGACGAGATTTCTAAAAGAAATATTTAACTTTTGGTAATACTTTAGCGTTATGCAACAAACCATCTGAAATCAAGCTTCGGGTGTGATCAGATTTAAAGCAGGAAACTGTTTGAAGGAATTAGAAATCGTTAAGAAAGAATTAGGTTTAAAATGCCGTTTTTGTCTAATTCTTTGGTTAAGTTACCACTATTTCTTTATAGTTATGGCAAGTTCTTTCTTTACGATTTCTTATTCGTGAGTTTTTCCTGGTTTAAATTTGATTATACCTGAAGCGCATTTATTTTCAAAAAGCTAAAGTGTTACAACTTTTGGGATTTACCTGGCCGAATACATGACCGAACTACCGAAACGTGAACTGCCGGAGCAGAAGCTTCACAAAGCGGTTGAATTGGCACGGAAACGGCTGGAGGCAAAACCTGCGTAATGCAATACAGAATACAAATGATGTCAGCAGGATACAATGAATCGGAAGATAGTATACATATTATTGCCTTTTTCTTCGCGAAATAGGTATACTGGCCTTGGAATTTGCTCCCAGAATTTCTCCTGAGTAAAATTTATTGTTGCCTAAACAAGATAAAATTGTCTAAAAGATAAATATCTAATATGAATAAATTATACGATATTTAAGGATTATATAATGAATAAATTACCAGTTTCAATAAATCCATGTCCAATTATTGAGGCCATCTTCGAAATACGATTTGAGTCATCTTTGCCTGACGATGCGATTTTTGGAATTGTCTATAACCAGTTTAAGGATGAATTTCAACAAGTAGAACAGCTACCTGTTTTACAGCTACCTGCGGCAATCAGAAACCAGGACCCTAATCTCAAATTTACACCTCATTGCAAAATTAAAAAAGATAATTTCATTATTCAAATTGGCCCGAAAGTTTTCTCGTTGGTAAATTTAAAGGATTATTGTGGCTGGGATAAATTTTCTAAAAAAATACATGATACTTATAATAAGTTATCTGAGTTAAAACTAATCAATAAATATTATCGTACTGCGCTTAGATACATTAATGTATTTCCAGACATTAATATCTTCAACAAATCAAACTTAAAAATACAACTTAATGACGAGCAGATTAATGATAATAAGATAAATTTCTCTTCAGAATTTCCATACGAATATGGCTCAAGTAATCTCAAGCTGATAAATCATGCCGAAGTAGCAATTGAAAACCTGGTTATAAAAGGTTCTATTATCGATATAGATACTAATGTGGAAATCAATAAGTTTGGCAACTTTCAAGACGCAATAGAGTGCGCACACCATGCTGAAAAAACGCTGTTTTTCGATTTGTTAGGGAACGAATTCTTATTATCATTAAATCCAGTCTACGAGGAAAAATAAAATGCCATTGTCACAATTTAGAAATGTTGTAGGCAGTGCCGTTACTGCTGGTGTTTTATGCTATTCATATCTCGGCGCTCCAACAACGATCAACACAACCACTGTAAATCCGAATATACAAATTAGTGCGCCAAGGGAAATGAAACATGATTATTATCGAATAATAGACAGAGATGAGGCTATAATGCTTGAACAAATTGATATAATACATAAATTTGCTTCGTCCATATTAGATAACATCAAAGATTTAGACCCTGAATTTTCTAAAACAGTCGATGAGAACTTTTGGGATTTGATATGATTCCATTTGAAGAAATAAAAAAGTATCTTCCTCAGCATCTATCCTCTACAGCACAACAAGAATTATTTAATGAATTAAAAGCATTCCCGCATAATATAGATCAAAGAATATATACAACTTATCTGCACAACCATACAAATCTTTTTCAAGGTGATGGAATCCAAAATTTACTGTATATCAATTTTCCAAGCACAAATGTTGACCAGGTGCCAGGCATGATCTTATCAAATACTTGTGACATAGATCAGTCAAACAAACGTCTTATGCCGTTATGGATGGTTTAGAGAAATGTGGTCAAGTCTACTATTGACCCATGTCAGATAAAATATTCGGTGAGAAGGACGGCGATCCCGTGGAAGTCTATCCTGTGTGGGAAGATGTCTCCTGCAATTTTCAGATACAGCAGCAGCCAAGCTCCCAGGGAAATGTCAACAACCTTATCAATTCCACAGGGTTTTATTTTAATGATGATGTTGAGATTGAAGTTGAGAGAACCAAACAGGGTTTGAAAATTACGCAGTTTGAGACAAAGATTCTGGACAAGCAGGGAGAGCGTTTCAAAGGGCTTGACGGACTTGCGATGCTGCTTGTGGATATTGATTATGATGATAAGATTTTTGATATGGACAGAACAGTATTTGCCAACGATGTTGGCGATGACGGCGTTATTAAAATGACCGGTTTGACGGAAAGCATTGCCGTTATTGCCATTGACAAGCATGGCAATGAGAGCAAAGCTTTTATAATCAAAAATGAGTAAGAGTGCATGACAAGCATTAAATGATTTTATGATTAGTAATTCCGGTTGATGAGAAAAGGGGGGACAAATACTTATGATTTCACCTGATATAAGAAAAACTATTATGGAATGTGCTCGTGAGTTTGATGTGAAGACAATGTGGATTTTTGGATCTTCGCTTGAAGATGATTCTGTTGCGCGTGATATTGATTTGGCCGTTGAAGGAGTTCCACCGAAGCTGTTTTTCAAATTCTATGCCCGTCTATTTATGGCGCTTCCTAAGCCTGTTGATCTTGTAGACTTGTCGCAGGACATTCCAATAGCTTCAATTATTCGTGCCAAGGGGGTTAGTATTTATGAGCGCTAAAGATTCATTTTTAGAAGATGAACGAAAGAACATTGAAAAAACAATGATAATGATTGAGCATCTTACGGAAAAGACAGATCTTTCAAAATACGAGGTCATCGCACTTGGCACGCTTTTGCAAAACATATATACCGGTATCGAAGGTATCATACGTTACCAATTGCAAAATATGGGCGTCAAATTGCAAAAGGATGAGAACTGGCATAAGAATTTACTAATGAAATCAAGGGAGAATGGTATTATTTCAGATGCGCAGTTTGAAGGACTTCTTGAATTGCTGCTTTTTCGCCACATGCATATGCATGGCTATGGATTTATGCTGGATGAAACACGCCTTCGAAAATTAGCCGTACCAGCGCCTGATCTTTGTAAGGGTTTTCTTAAAGATTAGGGGACAAAGGGGACGTGGGTTGAATTTAGGCGTTCTTTGGTGTAAGGAAGTGGACGAATGACGGGGCAGGGTCCCTATAGCCACGGTGATGCGTCGTTTGCTGACTGTTATCAGACATCAAAACATTTGATAAGTATGCGTTCAATGCGCATGGCTAAGATGTTTGAGAAACCAGATGAGCGTATTCTTGGTGATTTTGTTTAGCTTTTGTATTTTATGAGTTATTCATGAAAAATGTTATTCAGGAAAGCGCCTGATATGTAAGGTCTGATTCTTGATCCAATCGTCAAATTTAGCTCTTAAATATCGTTTAAAGTGGTATCTTGTTACAGTGAACAGAACAGGGTCAGATCTTAAATATTAACTATTGGTTTAGAAGGAACATTTGGCAACGTTGTTGACCCAGGTTAAATAAAAGCAAACATGATTTCACAGTGCCCCGATAGCGGGATCTACCCTATGCTCCAAACGTCACATAAATACAAAAAAGAGGTGAAAAAATGCAGAATGTAAAATATGAAGTTAAAGACGGCAAACTGATTATTGAGATAGATTTAACAAAAGAGTTTGGCCCCTCAAAATCCGGTAAAACGATAACAGTAGCCAGCACACGTGGTAACCAGAAAATCGAGGGCACTGATGTTGTAATTGGCTTGAACGTTTACAAATATCCAGAAAATGGATAACATCCACGGTTTAGTTTTTTGGTGCGTAAAACGCACCCTGCGATTTACAACCATGCAGGGTGCATTTTATGCACCATCAACGGCTGTATTGTTAAGCCAAGGTAGGGTGCATTTCATGCACCATCACTCATCCCCAGTTTTTTGGTGCGTAAAACGCACCCTGCGATTTACGAACAGCCAGGTAGGGTGCATTCTATGCACCATCAACGATTTACAATACAGCCAGGTAGGGTGCATTTTATGCACCATCAACGGCTGTATTGTTAAAAAATGAAGATGAAATAATGAATGACCTCGAGAGGAACCGGAATTGTATAAAAACTTAAAAGATTTTTTAAATGCCCTTGATAAAGCCGGAGAGCTTAAATACATACACGATCAGGTTTCCCCGCATCTTGAAATCAGCAGACTTACAGACAGGGAATCAAAAAGCACGGACGGCGGCAAAGCGCTCTTTTTCGAGAATGTAAAAGGTTCATCGTTTCCGGTAGCTACAAACATATTCGGAAGTTCCCGCAGAATCTGTATGGCGCTTGGGGTGGACCATCTTGATGAGTTAGGCGAAAGGATAAAGAAATATATCGATCTCAACCCGCCAAAGAGTTTAATGGGAGCCCTGCAAATGCTGCCGATGGCTTTCAGCTTTGCAAAATTTTTTCCCCGCTCATTCAGGGGGTCAACCCCGCCGTGCCAGGAAGTAGTGTATAAAGATGATGATGTCGATCTTTCAAAGCTTCCTGTTCTCCTTTGCTGGCCAAAGGATGCCGGGCCCTTTATCACCCTTCCTGTGGTATTTACAAAAAGCCTGATCACAAAAAAAAGAAATGTCGGGATGTACAGGATGCAGGTGTTTGACCGAAATTCCACCGGTATGCACTGGCATATTCACAAGGATGGATCTCACTACTTTAATGAATATCGCAAGGCTGGAATAAAAATGCCTGTTGCAGTCGCAGTAGGAGCAGACCCTGCAATCATATATTCTGCGACTGCGCCAATGCCAAGAGGGATTGATGAAATGCTTCTTGCAGGTTTCATACGAGAAAAACCTGTGGCCATGGCAAAGTGCTTAACCGTGGATATGGAAGTGCCGGCTGAAGCCGAATTTGTGCTTGAAGGATATGTTAATCCTGACGAACTGCGCAGGGAGGGCCCATTTGGAGATCATACCGGATACTATTCCCCTCCCGACGACTATCCTGTTTTTCATGTTACCGCTGTTACACATCGAAAGAATCCTGTATATAACGCCACTCTGGTCGGACGGCCGCCAATGGAAGACTGCTACATGGCAAAGGCAACCGAACGGATTTTTCTTCCATTGCTTCAGACAGTAATGCCTGAAATATGCGACTACTGGTTCCCATGGGAGGGAGTATTTCATAACATAGTTGTTGTATGTATTGACAAGGAATATCAAGGACATGCGCAAAAAGTAATGAGTGGACTTTGGGGACAGGGCCAGATAAGCTTTTGCAAGGCAATAACGGTTGTTGATAAAAATATCAGCTCGCAAAATCCTGAAAAAATAATAAAAGAGCTTTTATCAAAACTCGACATAACATCCGATATCACAATTACCAGGGGTGTTCTTGACGTGCTTGACCACTCATCCCCTTTTGCCAATTATGGAAACAAGATAGGAATTGACCTTACATCAAGATTCAAAGGGGAGCCGCCGAGAAGTGACAGACATTTTTTATCAAAACCACCTTCTGAAACCAGCCTGTCTGATATAATCAAAAACAGCGTGCCGGGATCTGCAGGATGCAGGCGCCTGTTTACTGACTTTCAGGAAGGCAAAGAAATTTTAAACAGGATTCTAACTGTTTCTGTGGAAAAGACTGTTGGAAGAGGGGGTGATAGAGGGGGAAAGGATTTTGCCTCAATTTTATTAGGCCTGAATGAACTTGATATGTTTAATATTTTTGTTTTGTTTGATAAAAAGATCGATCTTAATGACGGCTCTTTGATACTGTGGAAACTGTTTAACAACGTTGATCCGGGGCGGGATATGATATTTCATAATAACCGTTTGGTTATTGACGCCTGTAAAAAAGGGGTTATGGATGGCCATAACAGAAAATGGCCGGATGAACTGAATTTTGACTAAGAACTTAGCGCTCGCTTAAAAGATGAACGTCCAACATTGAACATCGAACGTCGAATTTTGAATAAGGTATTCTGTCAATTTATAAACTGGCGGAGCGACACACGGCGCAAGCGCCTGCGCTGCGCGAGCGATTTCATCATTCGATGTTCGATGTTCAACGTTCAATGTTCGATGTTCGTCTTTTAATCCGTTCGATGTTCATCTTTTTCGCCAGGGGGTATCTCCTGCCATCGCCAAAAGCCTTTGATGTAACCTTAAGAGCCGGCGCTGCCTGACGTCTCTTATATTCATTTTGATCGACTCTGCGAACAACATCCTCTACAAGGCTTCTTTCAAACCCCATCTCAACCAGTTCGTCTATTCCTTTGAGGTCCTCAATATATCCATTTAATATGGGATCCAGTATTTCATATGGCGGCAAATCATCCTGATCTGTCTGGTTTGGTTTAAGTTCTGCCGAAGGGGTCTTTTCAATTATACGCTGCGGGATATATTCCTTTTCAGAGTTTATAAAACAGGCAATATCGTAAACAATAGTTTTCGGAACATCTGCAATCACTGCCAGGCCTCCGCTCATATCACCGTAAAGCGTGCAATAACCAACGCTGAACTCGGATTTGTTCCCGGTGGAAAGAAGAAGGCTGTCATGCATGTTGGAAAAAGCCATTAGAATGGTTCCCCTGATTCTTGCCTGTATATTCTGCTGCGCAACAGTCGGGTTGCTTTCCTTAAAAGAGGGTGCAACAAGCCTGGTAAATTCTCTGAACAGGCCTTTAATCGGAATCTCTTTCAACTCAATTCCAAGATTTTTCGCAAGTTTTTCAGCATCATTTCTGTTTTCCCGGGAAGTATACATTGAGGGCATAGATACAGCCAGCACATTCTCATGACCCATAGCCTTTGTCGCAATGTATGCGGTCAGGGCTGAATCAATGCCTCCGCTGAGCCCTAAAACAACCTTTGAAAAGCCGCATTTTGTTGCGTAGTCCCGCGTCCCCATGATAAGAGCCCTTAAAATGCTTTCAGTGTCTGAGCCGGATATGCTATGGAGATTTCCCTCAAAGCCTTTTGAAGATTCAGTATCAAAGACAACAATGTCCTCCTCAAAATCACAGGCTCTGGCCTTTATCTGCCCATTTTGATCAAAAGCAGCGCTCAAGCCATCAAAAAGGATGCTGTCGTTTCCGCCCACCTGGTTCGCATATATTACAGGAACGCTGTATTTTCTGGCTATAGAACCCAGCATATCTGTTTTTAACCTGTTTTTTCCGACATAAAAAAGGGATGCGGATATATTTATGATAAGATCAGCTCCATCCTTTATCAGCAATGATACTGGATCCAAGTGATATATTCTCTTCTTTATTATATCCCTGTCATTCCAGATATCCTCACAAACAGTAAGCCCGATTCTATGGCCTTTGTATGTATATGATTCGCATGATAAGCCGGGTTCAAAATACCTGCTGTCATCAAACACGTCATAATCTGGAAGAAGCCTTTTTTTAACCTGATGCATCAAAATGCTGTTTTCAAACAAAGCTGCCGAGTTGTAAAGAGCCTTTCCTTTCTTACCAGGATTTTTATCAACAAATCCGCATATTACTCCGATTCCATGTATCGACTCTATAAGTCTGTTTAAACATTTAAGATTTGCTTCAACAAAATCCTTTTTTTCAAGAAGATCGCGCGGCGGATATCCTGTGATAACAAGTTCGGAAAAAACAATTAGATCGCATGAAAGCTGTTTTGCCTTTTCTGCAAAATTCATAATTTTGTTAAAATTATGATTAAAGTCGCCGATTATCGGATTTATCTGAGCAATAGCTATTTTCATGGCAAATTATAAGGGTTCGGCAAAAAATAAGTTCGCAATTTCAGGTGTTGAGGCGCTCGGCTGACAAGGCGCGAAAAAGCATGAATATCAAGCATATTCAGAATTTTCGCAACGCAGTCAGGCGGGATGCATCAGCGTCTGAAATGTGAAGTTATTTTTTGTCGAGCCCTAAGGACTTATTTATCACAAAAGCACGAAGACCTGTCTGCGTGCAACGCACAGGCAGGCACGAAACTGAAGTTCTTAAGTAGTGCCTGAACGAAAAGTCCGATTTCTTGTAGGTTGGGTTGAGCGTAATCATTATGTTGGGTTTCGTACCTCAACCCAACCTACAAATATCAAGCAATTGCCAAAATATGGTTTCAGTGAGCGAAACCCAACAAATCATGTGGCAGGGGTTTTCGTTCAGGCACTAAGTAGCAACTTCTCAATAAGTTCGTGTAAGACCCTTTCTCTTTCGGGCGGGATAAACCCGCCCCTACGTTAAGAATATGCGGGCTTGGGCACGGACATCGCATTGAAAACCACAGCGCTTACATTGAAGCCGTTCCGAACTTATTGAGAACTTACCATAAGTATCTCTAAGCGATACAGATCATTTCTTTTCTGCCGTCCCTTGCCCCGTGGAATGCGAAGCCTGTTCATCTGGGGTCAGCAGAAAAGAAATAATATTTTTTCCTCTGCGACCTCAGCGCCTTGAGCGAAGCGGGCGGTAAAAAAGTAATTGAAATTACAAGATGAAATCTAACCGCACAAGTCGAATAATTTTAGACATTTAATCAAAAACTACGTAACTTCTCAATAACCTCTGGCGATATCCAGAATTACAGCCGTAGGGGCGGGTTTATCCCGCCAGAATCGACTCGGCAGGCGGCGTAAAGCCGCCCCTACGAGAGATTTCTCATCACACGACCAACTAATTGACCAAAACAGAACAGATGCTATTGCCCGAACTTATTGGGAAGTTACAAAAACTACTATATGCTGCCGCATGTTGTCAACTCGACAAAAACGGTGGAAGCAAAACTTGAGTTATAAGCTGGAAAGAAATTCAAGATCCTTTGTCTGAGTGTTTTTAGTTCCTATGGTAAGGACTTCTATTTTATTGTTTTTCTGTTTGCGGAAATAGAGGCGCCCCTTGTATGCAAAGATGACCTCCAGAATCTTTTCCCTGTTTTTTCTCCCAAACACCTTTCTTTTTATCGGCACAATTTGCGGGCTTTCGTTAAGCTGGTGAATTATCTCTTCACTTTTTATTTTCAAGTCATCGGTAAGATCAAGAAAACCGCTAACAGCCTTTTCATTGACAGAAATATTTTTATACAGCGCCTTGAATCGTTTTTGCGCTGCATCATAATCCTTTATTTTTCTTTTTTCATAATATTTTGTTTTTTCTTTTAAGGAATCTGTAATTTTTTGCTGTTCATCCTGAAGGGCAAGATTTTTTTCGATTTTTTCTTCAAGAACAACAATATTCTGGATCATCTCTTCTTCATTTTTGCTGGCCTTTTGTTTTACATCTGCAAGGTTTTTTTTTGTTATCTGAAATTCAGATAAAAGGGTTTCCCTTTCACGGCTGAGGGCCAACAGGCTGTCTGTATGACTTTTTTCCAGTCCAAGAAGCCTTTCAATCTTGCCTCTTTTTTCCATATCATCTCGCCTGATCATTTTTGCGCCCGCCCTGTAGTAAATATATAAAACAAACACAGACAAAAAGATATAGAAACCAAGTATCGAATTTGAAAACAGGGTATTGTGTCCGACTTTCAGATCTACTGAAACTACAAGTCCTTCATTTAAGAGGTTGTAATTATCAGTGGCGATCTGTATGGGATCAGATGGAAACGGCGAATATTTTTCATCAATAATTACCGGATATAACAGCATGCCACCTTTAGTAGCAACTGTAACATTAACCTTAATACCCCATGATATTAACACGCTGTTTTGAAGATAACGGTCGATATTGTTGCTAACGGCATCTTTCAGGCGAATAGTCCCATCAAACAAAGGGTGGGTATCACCGGTATATATATCTTCAATTTCGTGTAAGTACCTGTTCTGAAGATGACTCTCTATAAGCTGTATTGAGAAAACATATAAAACAGGCGGCAGCAATATACATAAAATAAGTATTTTAAACGAAAAATATTTCATGGTAAAGGTTCAGGGGTTCAAAGGTTCAAGGTTAACTTCCACCTTCAGCCGTCGTAGCCATATGCTACTATGGCGAAGCTATGCAGTGTGCATTCTATGCACCAGAAATTTACAAACTCAAAAAGTAATCTGCCAACAACCTGATGTGGCGGGCAGTTCAATTTAAAACGGCTGACTGTTTGAGCATGTTAGTGAGCGTTAAGAAATAACGACGACCAAATAAAATTTTCTATGAGTCGGATAATGTCGGCTTTAG
>JAYENE010000352.1:0-2512 GCA_034721935.1 Thermodesulfobacteriota bacterium | reverse complement strand
AGCTTTTTATAAAATGATTGCTCTAAGTTATTTCTTTACGCTCACTTACAAGCGAGTTTCAGCCGTTTTAAATTTAATTGTCCGCTGCCTCAGGTTAACCACATAATGAGTTTGTAAATTTCTGTTTTTAAAATATTTGCAGATCGAGCCTTCTTTCCTTAACGTATGTGAAAACTTTATTTAAACACTCCTCCATGCTGACCCCATATCTGACATTACCATCCAGGGTTCTGACTGAAAGAGTTCCTGATTCTTTCTCCTTTTTCCCAATAGTAAGGATAAGCGGGATTTTGTTGAGCTGGGCCTCCCGGACCTTTTTATTCAGGCTTTCTGTTCTACTGTCCACCTCTGCGCGAAGCCCTGCCTTTACAAGTGTTGTTTGCACTTCGTTTGCATAAGGGATAAGCTCATCATTTATCGGCAACATGATTACCTGCACCGGCGTCATCCATAAAGGAAATTTACCGGCAAAGTGTTCAATCAAAATACCGAAAAACCTTTCAATGGAGCCGTAAATTACCCTGTGGATCATCAAAAGGCGGTGTTTTTCATTGTCCTTTGCAATGTACGACAGATCGAATCTTTCAGGCAGCGCCATGTCCAGTTGTATGGTTCCGCACTGCCAGGTGCGACCAAGCGCATCCTTTATATGCATATCTATCTTTGGACCGTAAAAAGCGCCGTCACCTTCATTAATCTTATAATCCATTCCATAGCTCTTGAGAGCCGACTTTAAGCTTTCTGTAGCAACCTCCCATTGTTTGTCCGTGCCGATAGATTTTTCAGGACGCGTTGAAAGCTCTAAGTGAAACCCAAGACCGAAAGTACTGTAGATGCGTTCTACCAGTCTAAACACACCCAGGATTTCGTCTTCAATCTGTTCAGGAGTCATGAAAATGTGCGCATCATCCTGATGAAAAGCCCTGACTCTAAACAGTCCTGATAAAACACCGCTCAATTCGTGCCTGTGAACAAGTCCAATTTCAGCGGCACGGATCGGCAAATCTTTGTATGAGTGGGGTTTTGTGCCGTAAAAAAGCATCCCGCCCGGGCAGTTCATCGGTTTAATGGCATATTCTGTTTCATCCACCATGGATGTATACATATTTTCGCGGTAGTTTTCCCAGTGGCCGCTTTTTTCCCAGAGGCTGCGGGAAAGCATAACAGGGGTTTTTATCTCAACATAACCTGCGGCCCTGTGTTCAAAACGCCAGTAATCTATCAGAGATTCCCATATAGCAAGCCCTTTTGGGTGAAAAAAAGGCATTCCAGGAGCCTCTTCATGAAAACTGAAAAGATCCATTGCCAGGCCGATTTTTCGATGGTTCCTCTTTTTTGCCTCTTCCAAAAAATTCAAATAATCTTTCAACTCTTTTTTGTTGAAAAAGGCTGTGCCATAAATTCTCTGAAGCTGGGGTTTTGTCTGATCAGCGCGCCAGTAAGCCCCTGAAACTTTCATAAGCTTTACTGCTTTGACAAATCCTGTATGGGGGATATGCGGGCCGCGGCACAAATCTGTAAAATCCCCCTGTTCATAGAGGGATATTGTCCCATCTTTTAGCTCTGAAATCATTTCCAGTTTATAGGGCTCATTTATATAAAAATCCATTGCTTCAGATTTTGATACCTTTTTCCTTTTAAATGGAATCTTTGCCTTTATGATTTTTTTCATCTCAGCTTCAATCTTAGGGAAATCCTCTTCAGAAACCGGCTCCATATCAATATCGTAATAAAAACCGTTTTCCACAACAGGTCCTATTGTAAGCTTTGCTCCCGGAAAAATATGTAAAATCGCCTGAGCCATAACATGCGCGGCGCTGTGACGAAGAATATCCAGCGCTTCCGGCTCCCTGGTTGTAATAAATCTTACGGACGAATCCCTTGTAATCTTTGTATTTAAATCAACAACTACAGAATCCAGATCCATGGCTACGCAATTTCGCGCAAAATCTTCTGAAATGCTCATTGCCACGTCCAGGCCGGAAGGGATATTCTCAAAACCCTTTATATTGCCATCAGGAAATGCTATGTTTATCATAATATGCTTTCAACAACATTTTTTACCACGAAGAACACGAAGAATGCTAAGATAAAAAACACTTCGTTCTTCATGGTGATTAATAACAAAATTACCTAAGTTAACGACATTAAAGTAAGATACAAATATTATAACTGCTCAGGTTATTAGCCTGAAGGATACTGATATCCTCCCAACGGCAAAAACCGTATTTGGTAACAATATACTTGAATGGCTATGGCTATTATTGGGTTTTGTGTAATACTTTAGCGCTATGCAACAAACCATCTGAAATCAAGCTTCGGGTGTGATCAGATTTAAAGCAGGAAACTGTTTGAAGGAATTAGAAATCGTTAAGAAAGAACCAAGTTTAAAATGCCATTTTTGTCTAATTCTTTGGTTAAGTTACCACTATTTCTTTATAGTTATGGCAAGTTCTTTCTTTACGATTTCTTATTCGTGAGTTTTTCCTGGTTTAAATTTGATTATACCTGA
>JAYENE010000351.1:0-2512 GCA_034721935.1 Thermodesulfobacteriota bacterium | reverse complement strand
TGCGAAGATATGTGCCGAGATCTTGATGCATAAGGGTTTGCGAAAACCACAGGCATACCCGTGGATATGTCGAGGATTTTCGCGAATCCTTGATGCGCAAGAGATTGGTGCAGATCGAGTAAAAAATTGCTCAATTTAGGTTTAATCAATTCACGGTTTAGCGATATCTTACCATCCCAACCACTCGTTAGCCCATTTATCCGGCCATCTCTTTTTCAGGTCGACTTCAGCAAAAAGACTGAATTTGCCGTCTTTCCACTGATATATTTTTGCTTCGCTCTGGGATCGGTGATCAGTTGAAAGAAAAGTAATCGGCGCTATCCCAAGGCCTATTTCAAAATTTTTCATGGTTTCAAAGCCATTTTTGAGTATGCTTTCTCCACTCAGGTCTCCGGTTTTATCCGCGCGTTTTAAGGCCTCTGCAAGTCCTAATGCGTTTGCCCAGGCCTGCACAGTATGGACGGTTCTTTTTTCGAGCGGAATTCCTGGATTGTATTTTTTAGCATATTCTACAACCTTGTCCATGAGAGGAACATCCAGCCCGAAAAAAGCCCATGGCGCGCATCCGAATGCACCCTCAGCCGCCGGACCTGCCAACCTGGGAAGATTTTCATCATAGCCCCAGTTTTTGATTATATGATCTGCCCCTAATTTAAGGGCATAAGCATCACGCAGCGTTGCGGCAACAGACATAACCGTATTCGTGTGCAAAACAACATCCGGGTTAAACTCTTTTAAAGCAAGAATCTGACTCTTTGTGTCAATGGCAAAAAGCGACACATCCTGATCCGGGCCTACCTCAAAGCCAAGAATCTCGGCCTGATCTTTATACGCCTTAATTGATGCGCTGCTGAAAGCTGAAGCAAACATATAGCAGGCGGCAATTCTTGGTTTCCGCTGACCGTTCTCCGGGTGTTTTGCCCACTTTTTGTCAAACCAGGCTGTTATTAATCCCCGCACCTGGGTTGAATAATCTGTTGCAAAAAAAAGATTATACGGGGTCTTAGTGGTATCGCACAGATGTCCAGAGTAGGAAGCCGATACATAAGGTATCTTGTCCCTGGCAACGGTCGGCGCCAGAGCTTCAGTATCTCCGGTTCCCCATCCAAGAATAGCAACGCATTTCAATTGCTTAAACAGATTATATTTTGTGAGCGCTTCCGGGATACGATAACCGTAATCAAACTGGTACAATTTAATCTGTTTTCCGTTTATCCCCCCTGTTTCGTTGACATAATGAATGGCTTCGGCAATCCCTAAGGCATAATCCTTGCCAACGTCCGAGGTTGCGCCGGTCATATCATTTAATGAGCCAACCTTGATTTCCTCGGCAACAACCTTTGCTTTCTCTTTTTTCTCGGGTTTTTCACCACACGCATAAATGGAAAAAATTCCCGCTATAAGAGCCAGCGACATCAAAAAAACTAAAATCTTCGACTTCATAGTTTTCCCCTTTTTTATTACGAAAGTGTTAGGTGTTAAGTGTTAAGTGTTAAGAAATTGATAAAACAGATAATTACTTTAACCCGTAACTCGCTGAATTCGAATTTGTGCGAATGTATCTATTTTGCTAATATGAAAACGGCCACAGATTAAAATAGTTTTTAATCTGCCACCACCGATAGGCAAGGCCATTGGGTTCAAACATAAGAAACAGACAAATCGCCAGGCCAAAGACAGCCTCTTTGATAAACAAAAAATCCATCAACAGCTTTGGATATGTGTCAGCGAGAGGCATAACCGCCAATTGGAGCAACTCCATTACTACTACCATAAATATAGCGCCAAAGATAGTCCCGTGTATAGAATTCACACCGCCGATAAGAATCACTCCCACAAGCGACAGGGATAGAAACCATGGAAAATGTTCAGGACTGATAGCCGCGAGATTGCTTATCCAGAATGCTCCTGTGATTCCCGCGATAAAACCCGCGACAAAAAAGGCCAGCAGCTTATACTTGATGATATTAATTCCCATGACTTCCGCAGAAATATCATTGTCCCTGATAGCAACCCATGCCCTGCCGACCCTTGACCTGATTAGATTTGCCATGACAATACAGAAAAATATCACCAGAATAATCATCAAATAATATACTTTAAGATCGCTATCAATAACCCACGGCCCAATTTTGATAGTTCCGAGAGGAAGTGAAAAGGCCTGGCCCCGGCCTCCAATCTGGCTAACATACTGCGTAAGAAGAAAATCTACTGTAATAAATTGAGCTGCCATGGTTGTTAAAATCAGATAAAACCCCTTTACCCTGGCAGAAGGAAGCCCGAACAGCACGCTCCAGATACCTGCCGCAAATCCTGCGATAATCACGCTTACAGGATATGCGATACCCCAGTCCAGCATAAACTGCGGCCAGGGAAACTCCAGGATCAGCAGTGTGCTGGCATATGCTCCAACAGCAATAAATGCGCCGTGGCCAAGGGTCAACTGACCGCAATAACCGATTAAAAGCTGCACCCCTAAAGCCCCCAGGATTGTATAGCCGACCATATTACA
>JAYENE010000350.1:0-2515 GCA_034721935.1 Thermodesulfobacteriota bacterium | reverse complement strand
TATTACCTATCTACTTCTTGCAATTTACTGCCATAAAAATCATGGTGAGCACGTCAGTATCAAAAGAGTTAGACAATTACGGATACAAATTCAAAATGAGCTTCGGGATTCCGGTAGCTCTACAGATTCATTTTTTTTCAAAGAACAAAAACGGTATCGGTTCCATGCAAAAACCTAACCGGACATTACTGGACAAAGATAGGAACAAGAAAGGAGAAAGCGTAACAGCGTAAGGCATACGATTTCTTACTGCGTAATGAAAAAAGAAACGCGTAATTTCAACCCCGTTTCCCTTTTTGGGTGACCTGTGATTCCCCGTCAAGAAAGCCCGGAACGAACGCAGTCGTACGCATTGGAAAGTCCATTATGGAGTGGATATCAGTTTGTCAAAATGAATAATCTTGTCAAAGTAATCCTCTTCTTCAACTCCGGAAGCGAGTTCACCGGAATAGATCAAAACCGGTCTTACGGTAAGACCCTTAGGCGATTTAAGCCGTTCGATTTTTCTTTGCACCTCATTGATAACGGCTTTATGAATCATTTTCCTGAATTTTATCTCACAAACATAAAGCGTATATTTTGTTTCAATAAGGAGATCGATCTGACAAGTTTTTTTTCGTTGGGTTTTACTTTGGAAATAAGGCGTTGCACTTATCACCGTATTCATATTGATTGCCAACAACGAGCAGACAGATCGAATATTGTTGAGCACCAGGTTTTCAAACTGAAAGCCCATGATGGTTTCCCACCCGGAAAGGCTTTCCATGGCAACGTCGTTAAACATTCCCTTTCCTATCTTATCTTTGATCGGCTCCAAATATTTTAGATAAAACCGCAGATAATTATCCTTCAGTCTGTATTTGGCTAGCTTTGAAGCCCTCTTTTTGCCCGGTTCAAAAACGACATCTTTCGTGATAAAACCTGATGCAGATAAATTATCAAGATAGCGGGTTAAATCTCCACCTCTTTCTCTATTCAGATGATTGGCCATTTCGCTTAGTGTTTTGGAACCGCCAACCAGCGCAGAAACAATTCTTTTATATGCCGGCGCACGTCTTGAAACGATATCTTTGAATATTTGATCAAATTCAGAAAAAAGAAATCCTTCCTTGCTGAAGCAAATTCGTCTGATATTTTCTTCTGCCGGCAGGTTTGGATTGATTTCTTCCAAATACCTTGGTACGCCGCCCGTGACGGCAAGCATCTTCAGCTTTTCTTTCGCCTCGATCCTGCCCGCCTTCTTCCCCCAGAACATATTGCAATGAAACAGGCTTAATTCTTCCGGTGACAATTTTAGAGATATGCGCCCCACAAACCCCGCATTGTTTAGAATGTTTTTATCTATCCACGATGACACCGATCCGCATAACACAAGGATCAACCTGGAATGATGCTTAAATTCGGTGTCCCAGGATATTTTTAATTGACCCGCAAAATTTTTGTCGCCGGTCGCTATCCAGGATATTTCATCAAGCAGGATGACGGTTTTTTCGTTTTTAATAACATTGTTGAGCAGAGAGAAGGCTTGATACCATGATTCAAGATTGAGGCCGGGAAGACTGGTCTGTTTCGCCAACTGTTCGCTGAATGCATTCAGTTGGTCTTTTTTGGTTATGCCTTCTCGCAGCGGCAACCCTTGGAATTCTAAAAAGGTTTTTGCCTGCTTTCCGAACTGTTGAATCAAAGTGCTTTTGCCGATCCTCCTTCGACCGGAGCATACCGCAATGCCGGCCTTCTTCAATTCGAACAATCCTTTTAATAATTTGAGGTCGTTTTCCCTTCCAACGAACATATAATCTCCACGAAATTAAAAGAAGATCCATGTATTATAATTTTTGTGCGACAAAAAACAATTCGTCTTTTGGCCACAAAATTAGCATAATGCCATTATGGTGTCAATTTATTATTTTGTTTTTTGGCCACAAAATCAGCATGGAAATGAGAAATGATGGGGGAGGCCTCCTTAAATACTCAAACAACTCAATCGCATAGATGACAACCTGCTTCTTTCGCTATCTTCTCGCCTCTTTTTACTGCGTAGCTCACCGCAGCAAGTGTCATGTCAAGTCTTTTTGACAAATCCGCCATTGAAATCCTAAGCTCAATCGCGCACCAATAACAGAGTAAATCCCTGGCCCGGACCCTGTTCCCTTGCCGTCCTCTTCCGGTTATATAATCCTTCTCCAGATTAAATAGCGAAGAAACTCTTTCAGCAACCTTTTCAAAATTAATGCCGCGGCTTTTCAGTCGATATTTCCGGGAAAAATTCTCATTTGCCTCAGAAAGTACATCCATTACAAAATCGCTCTCTCCCAATATTCGTTGATCGCTCTTTATACGATCCTGTCCACCAAGCCTCATCTTTTTGACTTCATCCCATCCCCAAGGCTCCTGATCAAACCACCGCCTACCAGCTCAGGACGCCTTCCCATGGGAATTCCCTTTTCAACATACGATCGATATTCTTTTCGAGCTTCACCGATCCTCTTACCAAAAAATCCCAGAACATATCCAA
>JAYENE010000349.1:0-2520 GCA_034721935.1 Thermodesulfobacteriota bacterium | reverse complement strand
ATGATGTCTCTTCAATTGCGGCTGCCTGCTCGGATGATCCTTCGGCAAGAGACTGGCTGGCGGATGAAACCTGGCCCGAGGCTGAAGCTATCTGGCCTGAGCCTTCGTTAAGATCTTCGATAATCCGGTTGATCGGTTTTGTAATACCCCTGGTGATAAAAAAGGCAAGTAATGCGCCAAGGATAATTGCTACCAGCGTTACGATGATTATAACACTGTTGGCCGTGGCTTCGTGCTCCAGCATCGCGGCCTTTTCCTCAGTCTCCAGATTCTTAGCCAGGGTTATGAGATCTCTGGCGGAATTTACCATTTCTCCATTAGCCAGATCCTGCTTGTCAGTAAGCGACACATACTCGTCAAAGGCTGTTTGGTATTCCTTGAGTTTACTGGTGGCCTTGTCCAGGAGGGCAAGCATCTTGGGGTCGTGAAAATGCGACCTGTATTCATCTATCATCTCGAGCCCCTCCGCCACTTCTTTGTGCGCCATTTCTATATATTTCTTGTCATGGCGCATAGTGTAGTTCTTTTCCTCCTTTCTCATCTCTCCCCCAAGCTGGATCAAATGGTTCGCCATTTCCACTTTGTGAACCCTCTCTTTTAGCTCGGCCCCGGAAGCATCGCTATCAAGAAGCGCCTCGAGTTTCGTTTTCTGGTCGTCCCTGATTTTCGTACTCGCTGCCGCAATCTCTCTGGCAATTTTTTCCATTACCTTCTGCTCGACTATTTTTGCGTCATGAGCTTCAACGTAGTAAGCAAACTTTTTCTCGTATGCCTTTGCGTCTTCAATGCCCTCGTCCAGCTCGGCAAGGATTTTGGCATCCTTGACCTTGGCCTTCAGCCCTTTCATGTGCTCCGTGAGATCCGCCACCTCATCTTCCACCTTTTTCACATATTTCTTGTCCTCACGGATGATAAAGTTCTTTTCCTCCCGCCTCGTCTCCAGCACATGTTCAAATATGCCGGTAGCGTCGCTTGCCTTGTCCGCGCTCTCCACAACATCGCCAAGGCCGCTGTAACCTACATAGGCTACGACAGACAGCAGAACCAGCACCGCTACAAACCCACTAACTATCTTGGAACCAAGTTTCATATTCTTAAACATTTTTCCCCTCCATTTTCCGGTTTCTTGTTGTTTGTTACTCGTTCCCCTTAATTAGCCGCCACATAGGACGATGTTGGACGTTCATCTTTTTTTCTCTTCTAACCTTCTAACCTTCTCATCTTCTAACCTTCTCACCTTCTGCCCTTCTATCCTTCCGCACTCTCCAGAGCAGCTACCTCCTCTGCGCTAAGCACCCGATCAATATCGAGGAGGATCTTAACTCCTCCTTCCATCTTGGCCATGCCAAGGATGTAGTCTGTATTCAGCCCGGTTCCGAATGTAGGCGTATCTTCAATGTCATCAGCTTTGATGTTTAAAACCTCTGAAACGGAATCGACCACTACGCCGATCAGGATGTCTGCTGCCTTGTTCTTGAGATCAACCACGATTATGCAGGTGCGTTCGGTATAATCGCTCTCTTTCATTCCGAATCTCAGCCTTAAATCGATTACAGGGATGACCTTGCCGCGAAGGTTTATCACCCCTTTCACAAACTCCGGTGTCTGGGGCACGGTGGTAATCGGCATCATCCCGATGATCTCTTTGATCTTTAAAATGCCTACACCATACTCTTCATCTGCGAGAGAAAAGGTAAGATATTTCCCTTCTCTGCCTGCCTGTGCCGAACCGGCAGACAGGTCTTTCATAGCTTTTACTGCCTGGTCCATTGTTTCTGTTGGTTCCGCCATTTTTTTATGCCTCCCTCTTGGATTGTTGATTGTTGATTGTTGATTGTTGATTGTTGATTGTTGATTGAAGGAATTCTGTCAATTTTTAAAAAGAAACAGCAGGCGCAGATTCCCGCAAATTATCAAAAAACAGCCGCCACGCAGGACGGCCATACCATCCTACCATCCAATCATCCAATCATCCAATCATCCAATCATCCATTTCCCTACTCGACCACTCGACTAATTCCCTGCTCGACCAATTCCCTCATCTACATCGCCACAAAGATCATGGATCGCTGATTCTGGAAAACCGAATTTTCTCAACGATCTCACCACCTCGGAAACAGGAATCTTATGATGTTTGCCTATCTTATAGGCCTTAATCTTCCCATCTTTTATCCACCGGTAAATTGTAACCCGATTAACATTAAACAATATAGCTACTTCTGAAGTAGAATAGAGCGCTTCCACCATTTAACCACCTTTTGCATGCAAAAATTAGGCAATACGCAACGATTTCATCCAAAGTAACTATTGTAATCGGCAAAAAATAAAAAAACTTTAGTAAATACTCAGGTTATTTAGGCTGAAGGCTATTAGGTTAAGAACAACTTAATTTTTGCCTGGTTCCCATGCTCCAGCGTGGGAACCAATATGGTATGCGTTCCCACGCTGGAGCATGGGAACGAGAAAAAAGATTTCTCCTTATGGTCGAAATGACAACAAGAGGGGGTTTTCGTTCAGGCA
>JAYENE010000348.1:0-2536 GCA_034721935.1 Thermodesulfobacteriota bacterium | reverse complement strand
GCCGGAGAAAGCGGCGGTGACAATGTCTCAACCGGCACAACCGGCGCGGTTGTTGTCCTATCCGGCACAACCGGCATAACCTTTAAATTAACAGTAACACCGTAATAATGATAAACAGATGGGGGCGGATAAAACCGCCTCCACATCATTATTATTTTGGATCGAGGCAACCATGTTGCCTTTTAAAATGACGCCGACACGGTCGGCTTGCTCCATAATTTTATTTTCAGTTTTTGCAAAGGCGTACTGACTTGAAGCCATGCAGGGTGCATTCCATGCACCATCACCGCTATATGGTAAAAGTCTGCCGGAGGAAAAAACAAAAGAATTTGTCTCCGCCTTTTAGTTAAACAAAAGAGGCGCCAACCATGTCTTTAGCCAAAGAAACCGAAAAAAAGTTTACTTACGCTGATTACAGTATGTGGCCGGATGATGAGCGGTGGGAATTGATTGATGGTGAGGCCTAAAATATGACACCGGCTCCTACCACGAGACACCAGAATATTGTTTACAACGTAAGCTTTACATTAAAGCCATGTAGGGTGCATTCTATGCACTATAACCGGCTATCCGGAGTAGTAAGGACTTTATCAATGGACATTTTTCCATGAAAAAACTGCCTATAGGAATTCAGACCTTCAGCAAGATCCGCATTGGTCAATATTGTTATGTTGACAAGACACGGTTTGTTGCAGACCTTGCCAATGAGAGCGGAGAATATTATTTTCTATCCCGTCCCAGGCGTTTTGGCAAATCATTGTTTCTTGACACACTTAATCAGGCATTTTCAGGGAATAAGAAATATTTCAAGGGTTTGTTTCTAAAAGACCACTGGGACTGGTCGGTTCAATATCCTGTAATAAATATCAGCTTTGGCGGCGGGGTGATTGAAGATCGGATTGAGCTGGATGCGCGTCTTGGCGAATTTATGACAGATCATTCAAAACATTATGAAATCAAGTTAGAACACAGCACAATTGCGGGCAGATTCAAAGAGCTGATACAGCAGATAAACATCAAATACAATCAACGCGTTGTTGTGCTTGTGGATGAATACGACAAACCGATTCTGGATAATATAGACAAGCCTGATATTGCGCTAACCATCCGCGATGGACTCAAGAACTTCTACTCTGTAATCAAGGATTGCGACCGTTATCTTCGTTTTGTATTTTTAACAGGTGTAAGCAAGTTCAGTAAGGTGAATCTGTTCAGCGGATTAAACAACTTAAAGGATATCACACTGGATAGCCGCTATGCCACAATTTGCGGCTATACAGAAGATGAAATCAGGAATATATTCTCAGACTACCTGCCCAGGATTGATTTTGAAAGTATGCGCCAATGGTATGACGGATTTAATTTTCTTGGCGATGTGAGTATTTATAATCCTTATGATGTCTTATTATATTTAGATACAGGCGAGTTGAGAAACTACTGGTTTGAAACCGGCACACCTGCCTTCCTGATCAAGCTGCTGGCTCAGAAACGCTATGTTATACCGGATATAGAAGGCCTCCGCACTTCAGGGGAATTGATTGGCAGCTTTGATCTTGACCGGATATTGCCGGAGACCCTGCTCTTTCAAACCGGCTACTTAACCATTCAAAAAAAGTACCGGATAGGGGCAAAAATTTATTATCAGCTCAAATACCCCAACCTTGAGGTTAAGATGAGCCTGACAGATTATATCTTAACCTATCTCACACAAAACAGCAGTAAAAAAGTAGATCTGCAATCACAGGTATACAAAGCTCTTCAAGATGCCGAATTAGACCAACTCAAAACGATTTTCCACGCCTTTTTTGCCTCCATTCCGCATGACTGGTACCGTAAAAATCAGTTGGCCGGTTATGAAGGATATTATGCTTCTATATTTTACTGCTACTTTACAGCGCTTGGGCTGGATGTGACGGCTGAAGACACAACAAACAAGGGAAGAATTGATCTGACCGTCAAACTGGATAACAAGCTCTATATCATGGAGTTTAAAGTGGTTGAATCAAGCAGTGATAAAAACACTGCCCTGGCTCAAATTAAGCAAAAAAAATACCATGAGAAATACCAGGCTGATTATATCTATCTAATCGGCGTGGAGTTTAACAAAAAAGACAGGAATATTACAGGTTATGCCTGGGAGCAGGGAGGGTAGGAGGATAGAAGGGTAGGAGGATAGAAGGGTAGAAGGTTAGAAGGTGAGAAGGTTAGAAGGTGAGAAGGTGGGTATGTGAGTTTGATGCTCATTGCTTACCGAAAAAAACGCAATTTATAACCTTCCTGTGTATATCTGAGATGATTGATTCCACCCTGCTTCCTGATTATCATAACCAATTGACAGGCTATTGATTGCCCAAACCAATCGAAATAATTTGCTTATCGTTACAAAAGATAGAAATATTAGCAAATATGAGACATCCTTCATTTTGAGGTAAAAGTAGTTGACACTTTTATTGGAGCTAAAAACTGTAAATTGTAGAAGAGGCTTCCAGCCTCTTGAATCAGCGGCAGGATGCCGCTGCCACTTTTCAGTCAAGTA
>JAYENE010000347.1:0-2540 GCA_034721935.1 Thermodesulfobacteriota bacterium | reverse complement strand
CGCCGATGCATCCCGCCTGACTGCGTTGCGAAAATTCTGAATATGCTTGATATTCATGCTTTTTCGCGCCTTGTCAGCCGAGCGCCTCAACACCTGAAATTGAGAACTTATTCTTTGCCGAACCCTTTTAATCTCAACGGCAATGTAATTTTCAAAGCGCTTGGATTCATGCCGGCAGCGGGTCCAATCAAAAATAAATAGAATTCTCAAAAACCATGAAGAAGATAACGGGCATCCTCATCCACCTCTTACGCCACCATCTCTAACCTTCTTTCCTTTAAGTTGCGGCAGCAGGCTAACCTTGAGCTACAATATGTTGCGCCACTTTTTCTCTTGACACACAATTCAATTATTTCTATTATTTATAGTCAAAAAACTCGTTCATAATTATTTAATATATCAGCAAATGAGATAACTTACAAGCAATGGGGAAAATATTATGTTAGTCAAAGGGTGGATGTCAAGTGATGTAATTTCAGTCGAAGAAGAAGCTTCTATGATGAAGGCTTCCGTCCTTATGAAGGAAAACAATATTCGTCGTCTCCCTGTAGTCAGAAAGGGAAAATTAGTCGGGCTTGTTACTGATACGGATTTAAAAGAGGCTTCTCCATCAAAGGCGACCACTCTGGATATCTATGAAATAAGTTATCTGTTGTCTGAGATTAAAGTCAACGAATTGATGTCAAAAGACGTAATCTATGCGAAACCTGATGAGACTATAGAATTTGCAGCGGTCTTGATGCTCGAAAACAAGATTTCAGGACTTCCGGTAATAAATGATAAACAAAAGTTAATCGGTGTTATAACAGAAACAAATATATTTAAAGCTTTAATCCATATTACCGGAGTATACAGCGGCGATACACAGTTTGCTCTCTGCCTGATAGATAAACCAGGATCGGTGCATGAAGTCGCGGATGTCATTCGCACCATGGGCGGCCGGGTCGTGAGTATACTCGCAAGTTATGACTTAGCGGATGAAGGGTACAGAAACGTCTATTTTCGCATTCGGCATATGGAACACGATCGGCTGGCAAAACTGGTCAATATTCTGGAAGAAAAATTCACCGTATTGTATACCGCAAAAAAATCCTTGGAAAAGGTTGCAGATAGGCGGTTGCGTAGAGAGTGAGCGTTCACGGAACGTTGAAATTAGAAATTGGAAATTTGGCCTGAACCTTTTTGTTCCACTTATCAAAGTCGCGCCAGACTATATCTGATAACGCTTCTGCCAGTTTGTACTTTCCAATTTCAAGTTTCAAGCCGTGAACGACTACCATAAAGATTAAGAATCCTCGTCCCTTAGGGTTCGCTCAAAAATAAATTGGCAATTTTAAGTGTTGAGGCGCCTGGCTGGCAAGGCGCGAAAGATTAGGAATATCAAGATATTGCTGAGCTTTCGGAACGCAGCCAGACGGGATGCATCGGCGCTTAAAATGTAAAGTTATTTTTGAGCGAGCCCTTAGTGCGTCGACGTCATAAGTTCACCCTTTATTCTCTCGATTGCCAGAACTGCATCGCCACCAACATCAACCGGCGCCTGCTCATTGATATCTGCCTGTATCAGATTATCATCATACGGAATTGCGCCGATCACAGGAATTCCGAGTCTGTCCAGATTTGCGCTGATTGCGTCAATATCGCGTTCGTTCGCTCTATTGATTACGGCAGCCAGTCTTCCGATTCCGATCTTTTTACTTAATTTCCGTATCCGTGCCGCTGTTTCGATTGATCTGGTTCCGGGCTCAACCACCACAATCATCAGATCAACACCGCTGGCGGTTCCGCGCCCGAGATGCTCAATGCCAGCCTCCATATCAAGGATCACAATGCTCTGTTCCCGAAGCAGCACACGGCGCAGCAATGCACGCAGCAACGAGGATGCAGGACACATACATCCTGATCCTCCTTTGTCGATGGTTCCCATCGTGAGCATGGAAACACCATGCTCGGTCACGCCGAACCGCTCAATGATATCATCCACCTTCGGGTTCAGTTTGAAGAGACCTCCTGTGCCTGCGCCTGCTCGTTCTTCGATCAGTTTTCTATGTTCTGTGAGCGGGGCAGGTGGGTTTTTGATACCTATGGCAGATGCCAGGTTCATATCAGGATCGGCATCGATTGCAAGGACTGCAAAGCCCTCTGCTGCGAAGATGCGGGCGAGCGTGCCTGCGAGTGTGGTCTTGCCGACGCCGCCTTTGCCTGTGATTGCGATTTTCATTGTTACTCGCTTGGGATGTTAAAGACTCGCTTTCTGGTGAGCCAAAAGTTAGGGATAATTGAACCGCAATAGATAGCGCATTCCCCGTAGCTTGCTACGGGGTTAGCGAGCGAATCTAAAAATGGCTAACTTCCTTACGGTCGAAGATTCTCTGTAGCTTGCTACAGGGTTCTTCAATTGTGTGTCAAGAGAAAACAGAAATTTACAAACTCAAAAAGTAACCTGCCAACAACCTGATGTGGCGGGCAGTTAAATTTAAAACGGCTGACTGTTTGAGCATGTTAGTGAGCGTTAAGAAATAACGACGACCAAATAAAAT
>JAYENE010000346.1:0-2544 GCA_034721935.1 Thermodesulfobacteriota bacterium | reverse complement strand
ATGGGGATTTGTTCATAAATGAACTTCTGCCGCCAAAATTAATCTTGTTCAAAGGTCTCTTAAAGCAAGTTACCAAGTAATCAGCGTCCCGTATGCTTCCCATGCTTAAAAGATAGTTATTTACTTATTTATGGACGTCCCGCAAGTCCTCCCCCAATATATAGTGTTATTAATTGTGAAAAATACTACCAAAAGGGTGTTGAATGTGAGACAAAAGCCGCCTAAGTCTATGAATTTACCTAAAATCAGCTCGGCTTTTGTGGTCAGCTCAATCCTTTTGTTGGGCAAATGAATTTAGTTTAAATCTGTCTAATATCATTAAGAATTTTTCAGAAAGCGGGCAAAACCTTTCAGATTACGCTCGTACCTGGCAATGGCATTGGATGAATCGGAAAATTTTCTTTTAAACTCAATAGTCCAAGGCGGATAAGAAAAAAGATCAAGTACTTCGGCTGCTTTTTTCCTTGTGGGATAATCGTAAGCTATAACTAACATACCAGCAGCTTCCAAGTCACTGTAAACACCCGAAAGTGTACGAGATGACTTCCCTTCGGATCGAAGATACAGTATGTAACGGGCCATGGCATCCACAATAATATTGGCAATATTTTTGCTGATGTCATAATCCTGCTGCCAGTCATCTGCCAAACCACTCAATCCAGCCCGAATTACGGGAGACTCTAAACTTTCCTTCCGGATACTGACAATATAATCCTGTAATTCACCGACAGCTTCGTCAAAAGAACTGCCTACCAATATCAGGACTTCATCGGCAGCATTATCCAATCTACGAAACTCACGACATCCAGTGCCATTACGCCCAAATCCCCCCTTGGTTTTGATTCTTGACGAGGGGGTAAAAAGAGATTCCGAATGACCTGACCGTGTTTGCATATCAAGAGGATGTGCCCATAAAAGCAGCAACACTCCAAAACGTCTAGTCAATGTTCGCATCCCTTTGTCTTGTTGAAGCGACCAAGGGAGAGCTATTGCATCAGCAGATCGTTTATTAATCACTTCCGTCAAGATTTCCTTTTGCGATAGGAATGACTGATTATTAATATTAAGAGTGGATAGATCGACAAATCGTAATTCAAGCTTCTGGCATGCCTTCTTGCCCAAGCTACTTTTACCTGACCCAGGAGGACCGGTAAGGAAGATCAACGGCATTTGCTCTTTAGAATCAGGGTTCATATATTTTTTTCTCCCATTCAATCTTTCAATTATCGGTAAAATTTTCGATAGGTGTGTCCAACTTTTAGTTAACGTTAACGTTTAGTTAACGCTCCGCATAACCGGCTGGGAAACGCTGCATAGCGAAGCGGCGCAGCTTTTCCCAGTCCGAGTTAATGCGGTTGTTCGCAACTCATTGGAATTACATATTACACTATCCTTTGTTATCTCAACCCAGAAACCTTCTGCAATACATACAAGATTTCATGAACACCAAGTCTTCCATCACCGTTAACATCTGCGCCGGAATCTTCCTCAGTACATTCCACTCCAGACATAATTTTGAGCCCACATATCACGTCGACAAGATCAATTACTTTGTTACCGTTTATATCACCAGCCAAGGTGGGCTGCTCTTCTTTCGCGATTGTCACATAGCGCTGATCAGTGGAGAATCCACTTATCGTTTTTTGCAGTTCCCCAGATGCACTCCAGTTTTCTAAAGTTCCATTGGTCCGACACGCAGCCCAAATAGACTGGTCAGATTCGTCAAACGCCAGACCCCAATACGAATTGCTGGAACAGGTTCTGATGAGTTGTCCAGAGTCGCTATACTTTCGCAAACCAGACGAGGAAGCCACCCAAACCGAATTATTCGACCGGTCAACGCGAACGCAATATGGGCTGAAAGACAGGTTTACCGTCTGGGGGAAAAAAGGGGGACGGGGGAAAAGGGGGACGGGGTTGAAATTACGCGTTTCTATGCTTGCATGGACAAAAATTGATCGACGATCAGTTTTTGGCCTCTATTGGCTGCACGACTGACAGCGGATTTGCTCAGTCCGAGATACTTGCCAACTTCCGTTGCCGTCAGGCCCAGATCTCGAATCGCCCAACAGGCCAGAACACTACGGGCACGTACTCGCTTTGGCTGTTTTCCAGCGACAACCACTTGGTCTTTTTCAATGCCAAAGATTTCTGCAACCCTTTCGGTAATCTTTGGCAGCGTCCATCCTTCCGCCTTTAACCGGTACCGTTGTTCCATTTGCTCTGATGCCTGGCTCAGAACTGTTTCGACAAAATCACTGTCTCCTAAAATGCGCTCATCTCCCTTTATATGAATATTCATCTTGCGCATCGATTTTAATACACCCCAACCACCGATACTCCTTAATAGTCCTCCTCCTGTCATCTCCGGATTTCGTCCCCGGCCGATGCCTTTTTCCACAAAGTCCCGGTACTTGTTTCGTGCCGCATATTTGTTTTTGCCGAAAAGTTGCAACACCGAATCAATATCTTGCCAGAGATTTTTGCGTTTTCCCATGATAATACTGTGGCCTGTGTAGGCATACCTGTCAAGCGACTTTAAAT
>JAYENE010000345.1:3068-10979 GCA_034721935.1 Thermodesulfobacteriota bacterium | reverse complement strand
AAAAAATATCAGTGATGATCAGCGTAAATCGGCGGCTGAATAGTTAAAATTAATTTCGTTGCGTCCTTTGCGGCTTTGCGGTGAATAAAAAAAGGGAATAATGAAACCCGCGATAAATACAGGCGAATATTTTATTACAGGTGATGTTGCATGCGCCGAGGGCGCCCTTGCAGCAGGATGCCGTTTTTTTGGGGGATATCCCATAACACCGGCTACTGAAATTGCCGAACATCTTTCTGTCAGGCTTCCGGATGTTGGAGGCGCCTTTATACAGATGGAGGATGAAATAGCATCCATGGCCGCCGTGCTTGGAGCTTCATGGGGCGGCATAAAAAGCATGACAGCCACTTCCGGACCCGGTTTCAGCCTCATGATGGAAAATATCGGGCTGGGAATCTGCACTGAAACCCCCTGCGTGGTTGTAAATGTGCAGCGGGTCGGTCCATCCACCGGTCTTCCAACCCAGGGAGCCCAGAGCGACATGATGCAGGCAAGATGGGGTTCCCACGGCCACTACGAGATTATCGTTCTCGCGCCCTCCTCTCCACAGGAAATTTTTTATCAGACAATTACGGCCTTTAATCTAAGCGAGACATATCGTTTGCCTGTACTCATAATGGCCGATGAAATGGTCGGACATATGAGTGAAAAGGTGATTATTCCTGATGCAAAAAAGATTAAGACCGTATCCCGGACCAGGCCAAAAGGGAGAAAAAATCGCTTTAAACTCTATGAGCCAGGGCCAAACCTGGTTGCTCCAATGCCTGCCGCAGGAGAGGGCTATAATATACATGTGACCGGCCTTACTCATGATGCAAGAGGCTATCCAGTCATGACGCTGGAAACTCAGAAGCAGATGACGGATCGACTGATCGGGAAAGTTCGTAAGAATTTAAAGGATATTATACAAACCGAAAGCTATCATTTAGATGATGCGGAAATAGCCATTGTTTCTTACGGCATTTCTGCAAGAACCAGCTTTGCCGCAGTTGATGAGGCCAGAAAGCGGGGAATCAAGGCAGGGCTTTTGCGTTTGATTACAATATGGCCCTTTCCAGAGGATAAAATCAGGGAACTGGCCAGCACGGTGAAAGGTTTCGTGACCGTGGAAATTAATCTGGGCCAGATCCATCAGGAGGTTCAGCGATGCGCCTGCGGAAAGGTTCCTGCATTTCTGGTGGGACATGCCGGAGGAACGATCATTCCCCCTGACAGGGTCATTGAAGTGTTGGAGGAGGCTTTTTGAGATATGACATCAAATGTTAAAAAAACTCAAAAAAAGCCTGCTCATCCACCCGGACATCCACCCGGACATCCACCCGGACATCCACCCGGACATCCACCCGGACATCCACCCGGTCATCCACCCGGACATCCACTAGATGATTTATTGCGAACAGATCGGCTCCCGCATATCTGGTGCCCTGGATGCGGAATTGGAACGGTTTTTTCATCATGTTTAACCTCTATAAAGGAAAGCAAAATTGATCCAAAAAAGATTGTGATGGTATCCGGGATCGGTTGCTCAGGACGTGCCGCAGGTTACATCAAACTTGATTCCTTTCATACCACCCATGGAAGGGCGATTCCATTTGCAACAGGGTTAAAATTAGCCAGGCCTGATCTTACGGTAATTGTATTCAGCGGCGATGGAGACCTCTTTGCCATAGGCGGAAACCATTTTATCCATGCCGCGCGGCGTAATGTGGATCTAACTGTTATCTGTGTGAATAATTTTAATTATGGCATGACCGGAGGCCAGGCCGCGCCCACTACCCCTAACATGGCCAAAACCACGACAACACTTTTAGGCAACCCGGAAACACCTTTTAATCTTCCTCTCATGGCATATGCATCAGGAGCGGTATATGTGGCCAGATGGACCATGCTCCACTCGCGTGACATAACGGAATCAATAAATGAGTCGCTTAGAAAAAGCGGGTTTTCCTTTATAGAGGTCCTTTCCCCCTGTCCGACTAATTACGGACGACGCAATAAATTAAAACCGCTTGATGAATTAAAGCTATATCAGGAGAAAACCATAATAAAAAATGACGCAAAGCCCACGGAACTTGATATTGATTTTGACAAGGGTGTTGTCTTGGGCAAGTTTGTCGATATTGACCGTCCGACATTCGGAGATAGTTACGACAAAATATGCAGGCAGGATAAGTAATAATCGTTCAAAGGTTCAGGGTTCAGAGGTTCAGTCCGCCAGAGTACTTTGGCCGACCAAAAACTCGAATTGAGGTTTCATGATTATAAAGAATAAAATTAAACCACGAAGGACACGAACTTGACTGCGGCAGGCAGGGGTTAGAATTAATGCTTTTATAATTTCTTCGTGTTCTGGTGGTGAAAAAAACATAATAAAAAAGCTCTAATTATGACCGTTCACAGTATATCACACTATGACTGACAAGCAGAAACAGAAAAAGGAAATCATCATTACAGGATTCGGGGGCCAGGGTATCATCATGGCCGGTCGTATTCTTGGAAGATCGGCAGCCCTGGGAGACCGGAAAGAGAGCGTGTTTACGCAATCTTACGGCCCGGAATCCCGCGGAGGAGCCTGCAGCGCTCAGGTAATAATTTCGGATAAAATCATATATTATCCTTATGTCAGGTGTCCTGATATTTTTATATGTATGTCTCAGGCCGGGTACGAGAAATTTGTCGGGCAGATGACACAGGAAACGATTTTGCTTATTGAACAGGATCTTGTACACCCGAATTTGACTGAAAGCGACTTTTTTTCTATTCCTGCCACACGCATGGCCGAAGAGCTGGGGCGAAAGATGATGGCAAATATCATTATGCTCGGTTTTTGCACGGCCATAACAAAAGTTGTCTCCATAGATGCGGCTCTTGATAGTGTTGCGGCCTCTGTGCCAAAGGGCACAGAGGAGGTAAACACCAGGGCCTTTAAAAAAGGCTTTGATTACGGCCTGGCAATCCTTAAGGGACGCGACAAAAAGGCTGTGGGCAGGACAGGAGCTGTTTAATGAAACGCACAAAGGACAGGCTTCGCAGGGTTATTGTTATAGGCGCCACACCAGCAGGAATAGCTGCGACTAACAAGCTTGGCGAGCTTGGTATTCCGGTTACCCTTGTTGATTCCGATTATGACCTTGATTTAAAACTTTCCTGTGATGAATATAAACTGAAATCAGGCATTCCCCTCAATCATGCCCACCGGCCAGGGCTTATCAGGATTTTAAGAAATCCGGGTATCAGAACTATTTTGCCTGTTGAAATAACCTCCATAAAGCACAGCCCCCAGGGCTTTCGATTACGCATGAATCGATTGCAGACATTTGTGGATCCGGACAGATGTATATTATGCGGTCGCTGCGTAGATATTTGCCCGGTTTCAGGTCCCGAAGGCGAAAAACCAATAAGTTTTAACAGCAGGCGCAGCCTTCCGGGCCGCGTGGTTATCGACAAAAGGCGTCAACCCCTTTGCCAGGAAAACTGCCCGCTTGGAGTTAACGTCCAGGGATATGTCGCTCTTGCAAAGGCAGGCAGGTTTCTGGATGCTTTGAATCTCATCAGGGAGGATAACATCCTGCCCGGGATCTGCGGGCGAATTTGCACACACCCTTGCGAGAAGGCCTGCAGAAGAAGCGATATAGATGATCCGATTGCAATAAGAGATATAAAGAGATTTTTGGCAGATTATGAGCTGTCGCATAAAGAAAAGACAAAAAGCCGGCCTGAGACTCCTGTTAATCAGGGCCTGAAAATAAAACAAAAAAGGCCGGAGTCAATCGCCATTGTTGGTTCCGGACCCGCTGGTCTGACTGCTGCTGCCGATCTTGTCAGGTATGGTTACAAGGTAACGATTTTTGAAAAGGAAAAGATGGCGGGCGGGCTGCTTAGATACGGAATCGGCCCTTATCGTCTTCCGAGAGACATCCTGGACATTGAAATAGCATACATCAAAGGGCTCGGGGTAAAATTAATATTATCCAGCCCAATTGATTTAGACAGCGACATTGACACGCTTAAAAAAGATTTTGACGCTGTTGTCCTGACCACAGGAACATGGTCTGACCGTATGCTCAGTATTCCAGGGGAAACACTTGAAGGGGTTGAAGGGTGCATATCCTTTCTTAGAAGAGTCTATTCTAATGACATAGATGAACTGAGAGAAAAGGTGGCGGTGATCGGAGATGGAAATGCCGCATTTGATCTGGCCAGGACACTTATTCGTATCAAAGCCCACGTCACAATACTGTCATGGTTTCCCAGGGATTTGATTCCAGCAGATATAGAGGAAATAAAAGCGTCGGAAGAAGAGGGTGTTGTTATTAAGGACAGCCTTCAGGTAACCGCCTTTACAGAAAAAAACAGCAAATTAGACAAATTGCGTTGCGTCTCAACAAGACCGGGAGAGCCAGATGCCCAGGGAATCCCCTGGCCTGTCATGGTACCCGGAACAAAGCCTTTTGAACTTGAATTTGAAAGGGCTTTTGTTGCAACCGGTCAGGTTGGCGCATTTAAGGGAAAGCTAACCAAAGGTGGATGTAATATTACAGCTCATGGCTATATCGAGGCTGATGAATCGTTTTGCACAAATATTTCCGGTGTATATGCGGCAGGAGATGCAGTTTCAGGCCCGTCGTCCGTGGTTCAAGCTATGGCAACAGGCAGAAAGGTTGCCTTGACTGTTCACAGGAGCATTTCAGGTGAGCAGCATGAAAACGCCATGGTGTTGAGGCGCCGGGACAAAGATTTTTCGGAAATACCAGAAGATATTGCCGTGTTGTCACGACCCGACATGCCGCACAGGCAGCCGGATGCTCGCAAAAATAATTTTTCGGAAGTTGCATTGGGTTACAGTGAATCACAGGTTGTTTTTGAGGCCGGCCGGTGCCTGCAATGCGGTGTATGTTCCCAGTGCCTCCAGTGTGTTGATGCCTGCGGCTCAATCAACGCGGTAAATCATGGGGATTTTCCGGAAGACATCATTGAAAACGCGGGTGTGATAATTATCGCCGACCCATCTATGGGCACCGGAATTAAAGGAGAGGATGCAATAAGAGCTTATGGCCCAAAAAGCGCAAAGCCGGATATATATGCTATGATCCTGCGTGGCTATGCGGCTGCTGCTCAGGCCATGATTTTGTTAGGTGAAATTTCGCAACAGTTAAAAGGGCACGGCATTTCCCTTTATCCTCCTGATCCCGGTCTTTCTTCTGATATCCGTCTTGGAATATTTGTTTGCAGGTGCAATGATTCTCTCGGATGGCTTGAAGGGATGAGTAAGTATATTGATGAATTAAGATTACATAAGGATGTTGTCCATGCTGAGGCCATGAACTCTGCGTGTATACCTGAAGGTTCATCAAAAATCATAAAGACGATTCGCGAAAAGGATATTACGCGCGTAGTTCTTGCATCCTGCGTATGCTGCCCCCTGAATTTTGTATGCAGCGCATGCACGGACCAGAGAAGCAGACTAAAACATGCTCTGTTTACAGGCACGGGAATAAGCCGTTCCATGGTAGAGGCTTGCAATTTAAGGGGAGAGGTTCTGAGACTTGTGGAAAATAATCCTTCCCTGGCTTTAAGCAGGTTTACCGGACTGATAGATCATTCTATTGAACGGGCGAGAAGATTGAAGCCTTTGCCGGCGCTTGTGAGGAACTATAATTTTACAACCGCGGTGATCGGGGAGTCTGAACCTGCTGTTAGCAGCGCTTTTACCCTTGCTCAGGCCGGATTTGAGGTTTTTTTGTTTGGGACATCTAAAAAACCGCTTACTGAAAAACTTAACCATACAAACATTCACTGCTTTGAGGGGTCTTCGGCAAAGGGGTTCAGCGGCACACTTGGAGATTTTCAGGTTTTTATAGATATGGGCGATTCCCAGCGGACCATACGTGTGGGAGCGGTTATACTTGGTGAAAAATCGAGAAAAGAAATTCAACATATATACCAGAAAGAGTTGCCGAGCCATATTATTGCATCATCTTTGCAAAAGGAAGGAGTTCTTGGGATACCATTCTTTTATCCGGGAGCAACCTCTATTTCAGGACTTTTTCTTGCCGATCCACCTGGAATTAATGTTTCTAAAAGACAAAAAGGGGCTGCTGCCGCAGTTCAGGCCGCGGCCATCATGCCGCGCGGGCCGCGGCAGAACAAAGGGTTTACCGTAGTAGTGGATAAAACTTTATGCCGTGGTTGCGGACGCTGCAGCAGTGTTTGTCCTTATCACGCCATTAGCTTATGCAAAAATGGTGCTGGAGGATGGTACGCATCCGTGGATGAAGCGCTATGCAAGGGATGCGGCAACTGTATTTCAGTATGTCCGACAAATGCCGCTGACAGTCCATATCGTAATCAGGGTTATCTTGAACAGGCAATTAAGGAACTATTAGAAAGCCCGGGATTAATGACGAACTCATAACACTTAACAGTAACTGTTCAGGGGTTCAATTTGAAAGAAAATAAAGGGATTGAGGAATTGAGGGATTGGGGAATTGGGGAATTGAAATTAACAGAATACCTTCAATTCCTAAATTCCTAAATTCGCAATTAAGCGAAGCGAATTCCTAAATTGTTACAAATTATGAATAACTTTAATATCATCTTAATGCTGTGCAACTGGGGGCCTCATACCGCATTTCAGATTCTTCAGGACAAAGGGGCTGAAATACCTCCGGAGATTAAAATGATCCGCATTCCCTGCACAGGAAGGATCAGCAAATCCCTTCTATTTAAGGCGTTTGAGATGGGAGCAGATGGAGTCGCTCTTGTTGGTTGCGATCCTGGCGCCTGCCGTTATGGAAGCGGCACTGCCGCTGCAAGGGAAAATACACAAGATACACGGGAGATTCTCGGTCTTCTTGGTTTAGGGAAAGATCGCCTGCGCCTTGCCACATTCCTGCCTGATGATTCAGAACCATTGCTGCAATTTCTTAAAGATTTCTGCAAGGATATCCGGGCGCTTGGCAAAAGCCCAATGGCGCAGTGGAGAGCAGCAAAGCCACAGGCCGTAAGTAAAGAACTTTTATCTAATATAATTTCTTCTCATGATGTCTATGCGTGTCAGGACTGCGGCAAATGCACATCAACATGTCCGCTGGCGCTTAGCGGAAAAGATTTTTCACCTCGATCTCTGGCCAGTTCTATTATAGCAGGGGATATTGATTCACCTGAGGTACAGGCGGATATTTGGACATGCCTTACCTGCGGCCTTTGTTATGACCGGTGTCCATCTGCTGTTAACTTTCCTGAGTTTATTCGTGATCTTCGTCATTTTTCTAAGACACGTAATGTAGATGGCCATGAGGCTCACGGAGGATTTTTTCAGTCTTTAATGCGGGCAATGACCTCTCCGAAGCTTAAAACAGAGCGCTGGACGTGGCTTCCAGATAACATCCAGATTGATGATAAAAGCAAAGTCCTCTTTTTCGGGGGATGCGCTCCATTTTTTGATCTATTTTTCAGACACCACCTGGGCGTTCAGACGTCTAATATTATAGTTGACAGCCTTCGTTTATTGAATTTCTTTGATATCAAGCCGGCCCTGCTCAAAGATGAGCGATGTTGCGGGCACGATCTTCTGTGGTCTGGAGACCAGGAAAATTTTTTAAGGCTTGCCAGGTTCAATGTTGATTTAATCCATTCTCTTGGCATTGAAGAGGTTGTTACCTCCTGTCCGGAATGCTATCGGACGTTGAAACATGACTATACAAACTATGGGCTTGAATTAAAGTTCAAGGTTACGCACATCTATGATCTTCTTGAGAAAGAAATTGACAAAGGGGCCGTGAGTTTCAAAAAAATTGATAAAAGGTTGACTTTTCAGGACCCATGCCGTCTGAGCAGGTTTGAGCAAAGGCCCGATCTGCCGAGAATGTTGATAAGGCGTCTTAAAGCCGGCAGTTTCCAGGAAATGCA
>JAYENE010000345.1:0-2968 GCA_034721935.1 Thermodesulfobacteriota bacterium | reverse complement strand
TTGAATGGGAAAAGATGAAGAAATAGAGATATGCAATTGGTTATACGCCGCAATTACTCGTTAAAAGCTTAACAATAACTTATAAACTAATGTACGTCCAGACGATTTGACACAAGTGCGAGATGGTACTAAAGAAATTGTCTCTATCTTACTCATCTGTCAAAAATTCTGCAGACAATTACTTGACAAATATGCGGGATAGTCGTAAATTATTTACGACTAAGTCAACCGAGGGTCAAAAAGGCTGGATTATAAAGTTGAACGAATTTCTATCACAACACGATGTGTTTACAGTAGAGGAGTTGGATCTTTTTCTCTCTGAAAAGGGTTCCGGCAAGCCGAGTACCCGTAAAGCGCTTCTGACATACTATCGAAAACAGGGCCGAATAGTACCTGTTCGACGCGGATTGTATGCTGTTGTCCCTTTTGGCTCTTTGCCTGATTCAAGCCCGGTTGATCCATATCTTTTGACCGCAAAAATAACCAAAGATGCTGTTCTTGCTTACCATACCGCTCTGGAATTCCACGGAAAAGCATACTCAGTTTACACAAGACTGCACTATTTGACCACCCAAAGGTCTCTCCCTGTCAGGTTTCGGTCTTATGAAATCAGGGGGGTGCCAGTGCCGCGATCACTTCGTGCTAAAGGCATGGAGATGTTTGGTATCGCCCGACACAAACGTTCCGGAGTAGAACTGCGTGTAACCAGCCTTGAAAGAACTCTTGTCGATGTGCTGGATCGGCCGGAACTGACCGGAAGTTGGGAAGAGATATGGCGGTCCCTTGAATCGGTGGAGTTTTTCGACATAGACCAGGTAGTCGAGTATGTCTTGCTTTTGGAAAACGCGACCACCGCTGCAAAAGTCGGGTTTTTCCTGGAACAGCATAAGGAAACCCTGATGGTTGACGATATCCATCTGAAACCTTTGCGTAAGTTGCGTCCCCAGCGGCCTCATTATCTGATACGCGGAAAGCGCCAAGGTGGCCGGTGGGTGAAGAAATGGAACTTGATGGTTCCAGGCGAAATACTGAATCAATCCTGGGGAGAAGTATTGTGATATTTTCACCATCAGAGATTTTACCGGTTGCGGAATCAACTGGTTTCAGGGCCGATGTAATCGAAAAAGTACTCCACCTGCTAAACCTGCTGAACACGTTGAATTCGCATCCTTTTCTCAAAGGAAAATTAGCTTTGAAAGGTGGTTCCGCATTGAACCTGTTTGTGTTCAATATTCCCAGGCTGTCGGTTGATATTGACCTTAACTATATTGGCGCGGTCGAACGTGAGAAGATGCTGGCGGATCGCCCCAAAGTCGAGCAGGCGGTTGGCGCTGTGTTTTCCCGAGAAGGATTTACTGTCAAGAGAATACCGATTGAACACGCCGGGGGGAAATGGAGGCTGAAATATCAAAGCTTTACAGGACAGTCAGGCAACCTCGAAGTCGATCTGAACTTCATGTTCAGGCAGCCACTCTGGGAAGTGCAATCTGTCGATTCTCGTGCCGTTGGCGACTTTCGGGCCAGGAACATTCCCGTTCTTGACATTCATGAACTCGCCGCCGGAAAGCTGGCCGCTCTGTTCGCCCGGCATCAGGCACGGGACCTCTTTGATACTCATCAATTGCTCTGTAACGTTAAACTGGACCAGAAGCGTCTGCGTACCGCGTTTGTCGTCTATGGGGCGTTGAATCGAAAGGATTGGCGGACAATTTCTCTGGAAGACGTTGCTTTCGACCCTGAGGAGTTGAAGCGAATGCTGATTCCCGTTCTCAGTGGAAATTCAGCTCCGGGCGGAGAAGATATTTCAATGTTTGTTCAGCGCTTGGTGAGTAAATGCCGGGAACAGCTTTCAGCAGTGTATCCTTTGTCTGCGCAGGAAATGGAGTTTCTCGACCGCATCCTTACCAGAGGGGAAATAGAGCCGTCATTGTTAACAACAGATGCGGACGTGCAGGACCGCATTACTCGGAGCCCGATGTTGCTCTGGAAGGCTGTGAACGTCCGTAGACACTTCGATGTCGGAGGATGACCAGACAATGAGCATTGGGCGAGTCAGGTATTGGCCGTCGGGAAATATAAAAAGACAATTGCGGCTCGCAGTTTGCTCTGTTTCTGAAAATTTCGCAACCCGCAGTCAGTTCAGCAGTTAAACGCTTACGAGCAATTGGTTATACGCCACAATTACTCGTTAAAAATTTAACAGTAACTTATAAACTAATGTACGTGTACGTCCCGAAAGCCTTCCACAATTGGTGTAAACACCAGGCACAGAGGGGCAAAGGCATAAAGGGCGAGATCTGTGGATTCAAAATTAAACAGTAAAAATTCAATCACGCCAGGCGTGACTAATTTCCCTGTCTCCTCTTTAACCTGGGACCATTTTATCTATCCCAGAGCAGGGAAAAGCGAGAAGACCATCAACGCGTATGTTGAGGCCCTCGCGATCGGCGCGCAATTTCCACCAATCAAGATTCAGAGAGTCTTTAACTATGCGAAAGGTGATCAAACAACCGACCTGCCTGCCGGTAGGCATGGAGCGACTATAATTTTAGATGGCATCCATCGCTGGTTTGCTTTTAAGGAAAAGGCAATCAAAGAGATTGCGGCCGTTGAATGGAAGGACAAGCCCCTTGATTACGAAAAAAGCAAAGTAGCGCTTCTCCTTGAATCAGCAAAATGTAACATCAGCCATGGCGATCGTTTAAGCCCAGGCGATAAAAAGCGAATCGCCCGGGAGATAGCCACTTCAGATCCGGAATGTAAGTGGACTGAAGAAGCCCTGGCAGAAAAATTAGGGGTTATCCAGCAAACCGTCAATACCTGGATCTCGGATATAAGAGCACGGCAGAAGGCAGGCCGAAACACTGTTATCCTCCGGTTGAGCCGCCTTGGATGGCCTCAGGAAAAAATTTCGGAAACAGTGGAGATAAATCAGCAAAGAATTTCTCAAATTACCAATAATACCAAT
>JAYENE010000344.1:0-2553 GCA_034721935.1 Thermodesulfobacteriota bacterium | reverse complement strand
TGAATGTCGAAGGAAGGAATTCTGCCATTTGATATAGGTTTCTTAAGTCATTAATACACAATTGATCTCGATTTTTGTAACAAGCATAGGCGCTGCCAAACAAAACAGGAACAAGACTTCGACATTCCCTGTTCGACATTCGACATTAAATTAGCGCCCTATCGGGCGAGCTTTTAGGCTGTAATTGTATTGTTGTTTCGTAGGGGCGATTCTTGCGATCGCCATGATTAGGGCGAATACAAGATTCGCCCCTACATTGTGCTGATAGCCTCCAACCTCTTGATAAAATTGATTAAAAAATGGAAATTCCTATACTATTAAATCAGTCTGTTCAATGGTTAAAGATATTATCATCAATGATGTAACTTTTTTGTATTGCACTCTTTACAAACTTTGACGCCTCGTAAAGTAATGAGCAGATGTAATCCCGCTTTAGTCCTAAAAAATTTCCGCCGTAAAATGCAATCTGAACCCTTTTCCGCCGCGGCCCTTTATAGCCTAAAAACTCATTAATGTATGAACCAGGTTTTTCAGTGGAAATTGTTTTTTACTTTTTACCTGTTATAGCGGTCTGGTTACAGAAAGCGCACTGATGGGGACATCCGACATTGGGAAGAAAAACAGGAACAATAAAAGGCTTGCAGACCTCGTTAAAAATGATTTTTATATTGTCTTCAATTCCTTTATTCATAACGGATCTGATAAAAATTTGACATTTGGTCTGTCTGGGTTTAAAGGTTCAGGTGAACCTTGAACCTTGAACCTTTGAACCTTTGAACCTTTGAACCTTTGAACCTTTGAACCTTTGAACCTTTGAACCTTTGAACAATGATTCATGTCATAATTATCTGTAATTTTCGAATCCTTTTAAAACTGTTAGGTCAGCATCTCGCATCCTTTGATGACATCAGCGTCATTGAAACGATTTCCTGTAACGAGATCGAACAGGCTGATGAACAGCCTGATTCCCTGAAAAAGACAGGCTTAAAGCAGAAACCGGATATAATCCTTTTTGCAAGCTGCGCTCAGTGGCCGGATCTCAAAAAGAAACTCCTGCGCGTAAAAAAGCGCTTTCCAGATACCCCGATCATCTTTATTTCCTCAAGGGCTGAACCGGAAAGCATGGAGTTTAATGTAATCAAATGGGGAGCCAGAGGGTTTTTGAGCTCTACAGCGCCTTCAGGAATTCTGATTAAGGCCGTAAGAGCATGTTATGCGAAAGAAATATGGGTAAGCAGAACGTTTGCCGGCAAGATGATGGATGATTTGGAGGAAAAAAAACTGTTTGCCGGCGCCCGCAAATCAGCGCAAGAAATACCGGGCCAATTGACCAGGCAGGAACTCAAGGTAATCATGTTGATAGTTTCAGGTTTCAGGAACGCCGAAATCGGAGAAAAGCTGTTCATCAGTGAAAACACGGTAAAGACCCACATAAACAGGCTATTTAAGAAAATAAATGCAAAAAACCGCCTCCAGGCCGCTCTCTGGGCCTCTAAACACCTCGCCGGTCTAAAAAACACAAAGCGAAAAGCGCAAAGGCCCGACCTCTGACCTCCGACCTCTGCTCTCTTTGGATTGATGATTTATGATTTATGATTGTTGATTGATAGAATCGCTTCGCTCTATCTTTTTAATCCTTGCTCTGACTTCCGACTTCTGATTTTTGCCAGCAATTCTAATTATTGAATAATTGTCGCGAATCATAAAAAAATAAAATACCACGAAGCACACGAAGAAACAAGAAAATAGTAAGGTCTATAGATTTTCAGATAAATAGTTTAACATTTTCTTGATATTTCCCCTCACCCTGACCCTCTCCCACAAGGAAGAGGGGAATAAACGGTGTGAAATTATTTATCTGAAAATCTATACTTCGCGTTCTTCGTGTGCATCGTGGCAAATAACAGGCTATAATTAGAATTGCTGGATTTTTGCTTGATTTATCTAAAACATTGTAATAATTGCAACCGTGAACGGTTACGAGTAAATATTCGGTTAACCCCTTATCCTTTAATTTCAATAAGTTATGTGGTACTTTTTACTTTTGTAACTTCTCAATAACCTCTGGCGATATTCGGAATTACAGCCGTAGGGGCGGGTTTATCCCGCCAGAATCGACTCGGCAGGCGGCGTAAAGCCGCCCCTACGAGAGATTTCTCATCACACGACCAACTATTGACAAAACAGTGTAGATGCTATTGCCCGAACTTATTGAGAAGTTACGTACTTTTTGACACTGAATATATGGGCTATATCTCTCAACAAATAATACATATTTTAAAATAACAACAACTTCAATAGGTTAATAAATGTATTTTTGGGAACATATAAATATGGTCACGCAATAATGTTCGATATACCCATAATTACCCCTTGTAACTTATTGAAACAATAACGGAAGGGGTTGGCCGAATATTTACGGTTACGAATTAATGAAAGAAGGAATAATATGTCTGAAGAAAAGAGCGAAGAAGGATTGACTCTGGATAAAAGAACCATGGATGTCCTGGTAGCCAACATTATCCCAACCTCCAAGTATTTTGAAGTACGCTT
>JAYENE010000343.1:0-2564 GCA_034721935.1 Thermodesulfobacteriota bacterium | reverse complement strand
AATAAGGTAACCCGTTCACGGTTCAACGGTTTACAGTTCACGGTTAGAGAGCCATATATCTTGGAAGAGATGCTTCCTGGTAGAAAATATGATCTGACGGAAGCTATTTGCGAAGGTGTCAAGGAAACAGGTCAGGTCAAGAAAAAGAAAGCCTTTTGTTTGAGGAAAAATTATGGAAGCGATTCATCTTCACAAAGTTGTTGAGAAGGATGATGAAATCTTTAAGGATAAGATAGTGCAACCTGGTAACGAGGGCATGGAGGGGGCATGATGGATATGAAAGAAGGACTGCGGGAACTGCTTCAGGAGATGGTGGTGCCCGATCTGGGCCGCATCAAGGAAGAAAACAGCAAGATTTCGACCAGCCTTGATTATATCAACAAGCAGCTTGATGATGTGAATGCCCATTTGGTCGATCAAAGCCGCCGCATTGATGACCTGCGGACCGAGCTAACCGAGCGGATTGACGAAACCAATAAACGAATTGATAATGTGAAGTCTGAACTGATCAAGTTAATCGTCGATATCAGAGCTGAATTAGGACACAAGATTGATCAGAATAACATGAGAATGGACCGCTTGACCGAGGTAATTGTACGACGTGAAGAACATCAGCAGTTGGAAGCCCGTCTGGGCAGGGTGGAAGGCGAGATCAGTTTAATTAAAGAAAGAATAGCCGCATAACGCAAACAGCGTAAGAAAAATCAATGACCCTGACCGGTTAAAAGTTGTATTGGAAGGGGAACAGCGATGAAATCGCTATCAATCGATTTACCGGATAACTTGGCCATTGCCGTGGAGAGTTACGTAAAAGCCGGTTTTTTCCATTCTGAATTGGATGTTTTATTGGCTGCAATCTCTGAATTTGTCCGGCGCAACAGGATTGAGCTGATGGAACGTTTTGCCCGTGAAGATATAGAATGGGCAAAGAAAGAAGCTCGGAAAATCAAATGAGAATAATCGTTTGTGACGCTGGTCCAATCATTCATCTGTATGAGGCCGGCATTTTATCTTTACTTAAGCATCTGGGTGAAATTTTTTTGCCACAAAGTGTATCAAGGGAGGTTCTGTTTGCTACGGATATGGTTGACAATTGGCCCGAGTGGCTTCAAATAGTTCAACTTTCTTCTTCTGAATTGAAAAAGGCCGAGATGTGGGCAAAGACAGGAGATCTCCATGTGGGAGAAGCGGATGCCTTTGTTTTGGCCAGGATGCAAAAAGCGGATTGGTTGCTGACAGATGATTCGGCTGCGAGACTATTTGCTTCTTTGTTGGGCTTAGAAGTGCATCGTTCTTTAGGTGTTGTGCTTTGGAATGCAGCTAATGGGAATCTGCCAAGAAGGGAAGCTGAACAAGCATTGAGTAAGCTTGAACGGTCCTCCTTATGGCTCTCTACAAAGATATTTGAAGAGACTCGAAAGGCGCTCATTTATATGACGTCTTAGCGCGACCAATTTCCCACTCGACTACCACGCGGCGCACTCGCCATGCGTGCGCTTGTCGCAGCAGGAGCGCCTGCGCTGCGCGTCGACCAATTGCGATGCAAAGCTGAGCTAAGTTAAGCCCTTAATATGGTGAATAACATGAAGAAAATATTATTAGGGTTGATAAGCCTGATGTTTTAGGCGGCGCTGCCTATGCGGGAGGAAGAGATGCAACCTGTATTAACAGATAGAGACATTAAATTCGTAATGGATAAAAGAGGGCGCAAAAAAGAGGTTATCCTCAGTTATAAAAAATTTACGGAGATTCAGAATATCTTAGAAAAGATGCTCCCTGATAGAGAATATGATTTGACGGAAGCTGTTTGCGAAGGTGTCAAAGAAATAGGCCGGGTCAAGAAAAAGAAAGCCTTTCGGAATATGCGGAAATTATAGGGAATTGCCTCAAAAATCAACATCAGGAGTAATGGCTATGCAGGTATTTGATGTACAATCAAAGGAAGATAAAATCATTATTACGATAGATAGAAGCAGTGTGGCTATTAACTTTTTGGAAAGTCTCCTGGACAGGTTGAGAGTAGAGCAGCTTGTTCGAAAAGCTGAGTTCAGTGAGGACATTCTTGCGGAAGCAGAGAACATAAAACATGAGTGGTGGCGGAAGAATAAAGATAGATTTTTGGAAAAGATTTAGATGATCCTTGTGATTGATACGAATATTCTGTTTTCAATGCTTTTAGCCAAGAGCTTGCAGCTTAGGGAGACGTTTTTTGATGAGCGCAAAGAATTTTATGCGCCAAATTTCGTAATGGTGGAAATATTTGAGAAGAAGGAGAAGTTGCTGAAGTGTTCGAAATTATCCGAAATAGAACTTTATGAGTTGATGTACAGGATATTTGACCGGATAAAGTTTGTTAATGAATATGCCATATCGCGTGGTAGCAAAACTAAGGCATACGAATTGTGCAAAGGTGTGGATGAAGATGACACACCGATTATCGCGTTAGCTATTGAGCTGGATGGTGAGGTCTGGACTGGAGATAAGGTTTTGGTAGAGGGTTTGAAGGAGAAAGGGTTTAATAGGTTTTTCAAAATGTAAGGGAATTGACTGGTTTCCAACTCGAC
>JAYENE010000342.1:0-2572 GCA_034721935.1 Thermodesulfobacteriota bacterium | reverse complement strand
TTCATCCTTAAACCAGCGATCAAACTCTTGAAAATCACGAGGATAATCGATTCCTGCAATGGGGTAATTTTCCATAACTCGCTACACTACATGTAGCGGTCACTTGCGCCAAGTGGATACCCCCCCTAAAAATTATATATTTTAGTGAAAATAATTGCGGACACTCTCTGATGCTCTCTTGCAGGAGCAGGAGACATATCATAGGCCACGCCTTTTATTATCTCCCATCTCTCATCATCAGGCCAGGAAAGATAATCTGCGTAACTGAATTTTTCATTTGATTTTTCATTTAACTTTTTAGCTAAAGGGGCCATTTTTTTTCACATCTTTTAAAAAAATCCCATAAGCTTTGATTGTTGTCAATCAGCTTTTTGCCTCTCAACATTGCCTTGGTCACAGATGCTTTTAAAGTATTCAGAGCTTTTGAAAAATACCTGGCTCTAATGAGAGACGTTGTGAAGCTCACCGCCTTAAAATATGAAGCTGTTAATAATTTTTTCTTGATTAATATATCAATTATTGATATACATATAAAATATCTGAACAGTCAATCTTATCGGAAAAGCCCGGAAAAACTGCAAAAAAGCTCCAAAGGACATACAGGAAATCTTTCAAGTTCTTTTAACCTAAATTGAGCGGTTTTTTACTCGATCTGCACCGATCTCTTGCGCATCAAGGATTCGCGAAAATCCTCGACATATCCACGGGTATGCCTGCGGTTTTCGCAAACCCTTATGCATCAAGATCTCAGCACATATCTTCGCAAAAAATGGCTCAACTTAGGTTTAAAGAAAAACCAACTTATGTGGCTGTTTGGAAAGTAACCGACAAACCACAAAAAATTATTGAGGTGACTTATGTTGGAACCCATGAAAAAGCCGAATACAACCGATGATGTTAACTTGAGTTTTCGTATTTCAGCGAAACAGGCAGACAAAGCCAAAAAAGCGCTTATTTCAATTGGAGCTGAGGAACTGAAGGAGTCCATTTATTGGGAAGACATTTTTCCCGATTTTGGCCCGAGTGTTGCCTTGAGAGGTTCAAGAAAACGGGAGTGTATGACTCAAAAGGGGTTAGCAGATCAGATCGGTGTTAAGCAAGTTCATATTTCCCAGATGGAGAACGAAAAAAGGCCGATTGGAAAAGCAATGGCCAAAAGACTGGCTAATGTTTTAAATGTAGATTATCGTATTTTTCTGTAATCACCACAAAACTGTGCCCCTTGCGGTGAATATAAAACAGGTGTTAAGTGTGATTAAATATAAAACAGGCAATCCCGTAACGCACATGGCAGGATGGATACTGGTTGACCCGTGGACAATAATACAAAATGGATATGTGCGGGTCTGCAATGGGTTGATTGAAGAGGTCGGTCAGGGGCATTCAAGCGGCGGCCGGGTAATTGATCATGGCCCTGGCGTTATTATGCCTGCTTTTGTCAATGCGCATACACATCTTGAGCTGTGTGCTTTAAAGGGACGGTCGCTGTTTGACAAAGGGTTCAGGCTCTGGGTCGAACAATTAATAAACATGCGTGATGCAGAAGAGATGGAAAATCTGCTCACAGGCGCAAAACAAGGCGTAAAGGAGCTGATTGAATCAGGCACAGGGGTTGTCGGAGAGATATCCACCCTGGGCATTACAAAAGATATTTTAGCGAATTCCGGACTTGCCGGAATATGGTTCAAAGAATATCTTGGGAATAATTTTAGCGCAAAGATAAGATGTAATGAAAAAAAGGGGGATATTGTAACCTCGCTGGCAGCGCATGCTCCACATACCACGGCCCCTGAACTTCTCGTGAATTTAAAAAATGCAGCCAGAAAAAATAATCTTCCCATGTCAATACATGTCGCAGAGTCGGAAGATGAAATCCGGTTTTTATCAACAGGAATAGGCGAGTGGGCGGATTTTCTGTCAGAGAGAGGAATCGACTTTTCAGGCTGGGGTTTGCCCGTGGAAAGCCCTGTAAAATACCTTAACCGCCTCAGACTTCTTGATAAAAAAACACTAACTGTCCATCTGATACATGCTGATAAAGATGACTTTGAAATACTTCTGCGTTATAATGTTTGTGTATGTTTGTGCTTCAGGAGTAATCATTATCTTCATCAAAAACTGCCAGACCTCACAGGGATGCTGAATGCTGGATTAAAACCATGTCTTGGAACAGACAGTTTGGCCTGTGTGGATTCATTAAATATGTTTGACGAAACAGCATTTATATCCAATGCATTTCCTCTGATTCCGCGGTCTGAAATACTTGCTATGGCAACAATAAACGGCGCCAACGCCTTAGGTGTTGCAGACAGGTTCGGCACTCTTGATCCGGGGAAACGCAGCCGGTTTATTTATGTGCCAGTAACTGCATCAAACAAATCAAGTCTTCTGGAAGCGATCGTAAACAAGGAATTTACGGGGAATTGCAAGGTAATAATATCTCACCGCTAAGGGTTCGGCAAAAAATAAGTTCGCAATTTCAGGTGTTGAGGCGCTCGGCTGACAAGGCGCGAAAAAGCATGAATATCAAGCATATTCAGAATTTTCGCAACGCAGTCAGGCGGGATGCATC
>JAYENE010000341.1:0-2574 GCA_034721935.1 Thermodesulfobacteriota bacterium | reverse complement strand
CGTTTCTTTGGAACGATACCATCTGCTTCGCCGCTGATGTACACCAAACCTACCGTTAAGAATATACCTAATTGAAATGGCATGCAGTGTGAGTTTTAGCAAAACAGCGGCGTTCTATCTGAGCGCGCCCCTACGGGGGATTTGGTTTTGCCGACGGGTTTCAAACCCGCCCCTACGGGGGATTTGGTTTTGCCGACGGGTTTCAAACCCGCCCCTACTCTGATTGAATTTGCATGCTGTCGCGCCTTACGTTGGTAGCCAAAAAAAAAGAAGGGGCTGGCAGGCCCCTTCCTTAACTTTAGTCACTTTAGCTCACTTATAACTTCAAGCTTTACTTTAATGTTCTGTCGCCTCTTCCGCTCCTCTTGGATAACGGATATTTTCCACCATATCCTGAACTTCCTGAGGTGGTTCAGGAGTAAACTTTGAAACAATTAATGTAAGGGCAAAATTTATCAGCATGCCTATTGTTCCGATTCCCTCTGCGCTTATCCCAAGGAACCATGGTTTCACGCCAAAAAATTTTATCTGGATAATATAAAACATTGTAAATATAATTCCGCAGGCCATTCCGGTAATAGCCCCTTCTTTTGTAGTCTTCTTGTTGAAGATACCCAGAATAATAATGGGGAAAAAGCTGGAAGCGGCAAGCCCAAAGGCAAACGCTACAACCTGGGCAACAAATCCAGGGGGATGGATGCCGAAGTATCCTGCAATGCAGACAGCAACACCTATCATTACGCGGCCTAAAAACAGACGCTGTTTTTCAGTAGCTTGCGGATTTATCATTCTATAATAGAGATCATGAGAAATAGAAGATGATATCACGAGAAGCAGGCCCGATGCTGTTGACAATGCAGCGGCCAGACCTCCGGCGGCAACCAGGGCAATAACCCATGCAGGAAGATTGGCAATCTCCGGGTTTGCCAAGACCATGATATCACGGTCAACATAAAGCTCATTAGCGTTTGTTGTCAATTTGTTGGAAACGAGACCTTCTCCATGTTTCCCCGTGCTTTTTACAAACTTAGGTTTACCTGCAAACGGCTTGCCTGCTGAGTACTGAATAATGCCGTCATCGTTTTTATCAACCCATGCGAGAAGCCCTGTATTTTCCCAGTTTTTAATCCATGTCGGAGCGGTCTTGTATTCCTGGTTATTTAAGGTATCGATCATATTATAACGGGCAAAACTCGCCACTGAGGGAGCGGTTGTATATAATATGGCGATAAACATAAGCGCAAAACCTGCGCTCAGCCTTGCGGCCTTGACAGATGGCACTGTATAAAACCGGACAATCACATGTGGAAGACCGGCAGTTCCTACCATCAGGGCAACAGTAATGCAAAAAACATCGATCATCGACTTATTCCCAGGGCCAAAGGCAGACGTAAATGCCGCGAAACCGAGATCTGTATTAAGCTTATCAAGAACATCGAGAAGATACATGCCTGCATCTGTTCCGTGAGCTATGGTGCTGCCAAATCCCAGTTGAGGTATAAATTGCCCAGTTATCTTAAACGAAATTGCAATAGCAGGGATCAAATAGGCAATAATCAGTATGGAGTATTGAGCAACCTGTGTCCAGGTAATGCCTTTCATACCCCCAAGGCCGGCATACAGAAATACTATTGCCATACCGATTATAACCCCCGTGTTCACTTCAACCTCAAGAAAACGGCTGAAGACTATTCCCACACCTCGCATCTGGCCTGCGACATAAGTAAAGGAAACAAAGATAGCGCAGACAATGGCAACAGTCCTTGCTGTATTCGAATAGTAACGGTCGCCCACAAAGTCAGGAACCGTATATTTTCCAAATTTTCTAAGGTAAGGGGCAAGAAGAAGGGCCAAAAGAACATATCCTCCTGTCCAACCCATAAGATAGATACAGCCGGTATATCCCATAAAGGAAATAAGACCCGCCATAGATATAAAGGATGCGGCGCTCATCCAGTCTGCGGCTGTAGCCATCCCGTTTGCCAGAGGCGGCACGCTTGCTCCGGCAACATAAAAACCCTTAGTATCTTTAACCCTTGATGCCCATGCTATGCTTATATAGACACTAAAAGTAATTCCAACCATTATGTAAGTCCATGTAAGAATTGACAATTTTCATTCCCCCTCTCAAGCTGTTTTATATTATAAAATTTTATTCGTGAACATCAAATTTTTTGTCCAGCTTTGCCATGTAAATGCAGTAGACAAAAATCAGCGCTACAAAAACGTAAATAGAGCCCTGTTGCGCAAACCAGAAGCCAAGCGGAAAACCGCCTATCTTTATCTGATTTAGCTGGTTAACAAGCAAAATCCCAAAGACGTATGAAACCAGCGCCCAAATGGTGAGCAGGAACACCATCACCGAAAGGTTTTTTTTCCAGTATTTCGCCATTTTTTCTTTATTCATACCTTATACCTCCTTTCTCTTTAAATTTTATTTCCCATAACAGAAATTTACAAGCTCAAAAAGTAACCTGCCAACAACCTGATGTGGCGGGCAGTTAAATTTAAAACGGCTGACTGTTTGAGCATGTTAGTGAGCGTTAAGAAATAACGACGACCAAATAAAATTTT
>JAYENE010000340.1:31349-33407 GCA_034721935.1 Thermodesulfobacteriota bacterium | reverse complement strand
AAGCTTTTTATAAAAGGATTGCTCTAAGTTATTTCTTTACGCTCACTTATGTGCGAGTTTCAGCCGTTCTTAAATTTAATTGTCCGCTGCCTCAGGTTGACCAGATAATGAGTTTGTAAATTTCTGGAAAAAGGATATTGCCGAGTAGCTAAATTTATAATTCTATAAAAAATGAATAATTTATGCTTGACTAAACGAAAAATACCATTTATATAGGTTTTGAATCAATAAATATGATTCAGTAAATTACGGAAATACAGAAAAAAGGAGGGAATTATGGCTCTCGATCCAACCAAATATAAAGACTGGGAAATTGCCGAATATGCTGAAAAAAATATGAAAACAGCTTATCAATTGGGAGATGAACTCGGGCTGGAAAAAGAGGAACTCCTTCCACACGGGCATTATGTGGCAAAAATCGATTTTGCAAAAGTTTTAAAACGCTTAAAAGATAAACCAGACGGTAAATATATTGATGTTACCGCCGTTACTCCCACCCCGCTTGGAGAAGGCAAAAGTACTTCTGTCATGGGATTGGTGTCCGGGCTTGGCAAGCGAGGAAAACGGGTTGTCGGTGCTATCCGTCAACCTTCTGGCGGCCCGACTATGAACATAAAGGGAAGCGCCGCAGGCGGCGGTCTGGCCCAGTGTATCCCTCTTACCCCGTTTTCATTAGGGCTTACAGGCGATATTAACGCTATTATGAATGCGCATAACCTGGCCATGGTAGCTTTGACAGCCAGGATACAGCATGAAAACAACTATTCTGATGAAATACTGGCAAAAAAGAATCTGAAACGGCTCGATATTAATCCCAAGAATGTGGAAATGGGGTGGATTATCGATTTTTGCGCTCAATCGCTTCGGAATATTATTATAGGTCTTGGGGGAAAAATGGACGGTTTCCCCATGCAGTCAAAATTCGGGATTGCCGTAAGCTCGGAGATTATGGCTATTCTGGCTGTTGCCACCGACCTGAAAGACATGCGTGAGCGGATGGGAAAAATCGTGGTTGCCTATAATAAAAAGGGTGACCCTGTTACCACGGCAGACCTTGAGGTTGACGGCGCCATGACCGCATGGATGGTGGAAGCGCTGAATCCGAATCTCCTTCAGACTTTAGAAGGGCAGCCGGTCTTTGTGCACGCAGGACCGTTTGCAAATATTGCAATAGGCCAGTCATCCATTATAGCAGACAGGGTTGGGTTAAAACTTGCAGACTACAATGTTACGGAAAGTGGCTTTGGAGCGGACATCGGGTTTGAGAAATTCTGGAACTTAAAGTGTCGTTTCAGTGGTTTGAAACCGCATTGCGCTGTGCTTGTGGCAACTATTCGCGCGTTAAAATGTCATGGCGGCGGCCCCCCCCTGCCTCCGGGAAAACCGATGGATCCGGCCTACCTTGAGGAGCATGTGGACTGGGTGGAAAATGGTTGTGAAAATCTGGCTCACCACATAAAGACGATCAAGAAAGCAGGGATTAACCCCGTGGTCTGCATTAATTCCTTTTACACCGATACCAAGGATGAAATAGCGGCTGTTCGCAGGTCTGCAGAGGCTGCAGGCGCCCGCGTGGCCGTTTCTGAACATTGGCTTAAAGGTGGTGAAGGGGCTTTGGAATTTGCCGATGCGGTTATCGATGCCTGTGAGGAAGAAAACGATTTCCACTTTCTTTACGATCTTGAGACTCCATTGCGCAAAAAGATTGAATTGATTGCCAAAGAGGTATATGGCGCGGACGGTGTAAGCTATACGCCAGAAGCTGAGGTCAAGGCTAAGGAAATTGAACAAGACCCGGAACTGGCAAATTTGGGGACATGCGTGGTCAAAACTCATCTAAGTCTTTCTGATGATCCGGCTAAAAAAGGCGTGCCAAAAGGCTGGACGCTTCCTATCCGGGATATCCTGACCTATAAAGGAGCGGGATTCGTGGTTCCCGTAGCAGGGGCAATCAGCCTGATGCCTGGAACGGCTTCTGATCCGGCTTACAGGCGTATTGATGTAGATGTGGAGACCGGAAAAGTAAAAGGACTCTTTTAGATTGTTGATTGTTGATTG
>JAYENE010000340.1:0-31249 GCA_034721935.1 Thermodesulfobacteriota bacterium | reverse complement strand
GATTGTTGATTGTTGATTGATGATTTGAAAAACAGACTTTTAATCTTTAAATAGACAATATTCGATTTTGCCATTTGAGACTTCAGTTTATTATAAGCCTTTTAAAAATGACCAAAGTCCAACAATCATCAATCGACAATCAACAATCCTTAAACGGGAGATTACAAATGTCTGCAAAGATCATCAGCGGCACTGAGATTGCCAAACAGATACGGGAAGAACTGAAAAAAGAGATAACGGAATTAAAGGAAAGGCACGGTGTAACCCCGGGGTTGGCCACAGTTCTTGTGGGTGGCGATCCAGCCTCCAGAGTATATGTGGGCCAAAAGGAGAAGTCGTGTAACAATTTGGGGATATATTCGGAAAGAATCGATTTGCCGGGAGATACCTCGGAGGAAGACCTTCTCTCACTAATTGAGAAATTGAACAAGGACCCACGGATTCACGGGATATTGGTTCAGCTTCCCCTTCCGGAACAGATTAATGAATCCCACATTATATATGCAATTGACCCTGCTAAAGATGTGGATGGTTTCCATCCGGTAAATGTGGGAAAGATGGTGGTAAGAGAAAAGTGTTTTCTTCCATGCACACCTCATGGGATACTGGAGCTTCTGGTCCGTTCAGGAGTGGAGACAGAAGGAGCAGAGGTAGTAGTTGTTGGAAGGAGCGACATCGTGGGGAAGCCGATTCTCAATCTAATGCTCCAGAAACAACGCGGAGGCAATGCAACGGTAACGTTGTGCCATACAAAAACAAAGGACATAGCCTTCCACACGAAGCGAGCAGACATCCTGATAGTTGCTACCGGTTATCCCAAGACAGTTACAGGGAATATGGTAAAAGAAGGGGTTGTGGTTATCGATGTGGGGATAAATCGGATAGGAAAGACCCAGGAAGGCAAAGCGATTTTAGTCGGCGACGTAGACTTTGAAAGTGTAAAAGAAAAAGCTGCTGCTATCACACCGGTACCCGGTGGCGTCGGTCCCATGACGATCGTCATGCTGATGAAAAATACGGTAGAAGCAGCAAGAAATACAATATTAGAAGATTAGAAAATGAGCTTATCAGCTATCAGCTAACAGCTAACAGCTAATTCGGAGGAATGATAATGGGATCAGGAAGATCTCCTCTTGGTGTCGCCCCACGCTGTCTCGGTATCGATTGTGAGGGGAGTACCTGTGTTGCAAAGCAGGCCGAGGGCAAGGGTGTTGTTACTTACATGCAACGGATGAACAGGCGCGCTATTGAGCCTTGTCTTTTCGGCCAGGGAGGGACGTGTTGTCGTATTTGTTCCTTTGGTCCGTGCATGATGATCGAAGATATTCCGGAATCGATAGGGATCTGCGGGGCCACTCCTGCTACTGCGGCAGCGCGTAATTTTTGCCGTATGGTTGCCGGAGGGGCTTCCGCTCACATGGACCACGGCCTTGAGACAGCAATGGCATTTCTGGCTGCAGCCAGGGGAGAATCCGGGTACGAAATCAAGGACAAAAAAAAGCTCCGAACGCTGGCAGAGGCCTTTGATATAAAGACCGAAGACCGGAGTACAAAAGATATTGCTGTTGAGCTGGGTGAAAAGGCATTGGCTGAATTCGGGAAGCAGGAAGGAGGCCTGTACTGCATACGTCGGGCTCCTGAAAAGCGGCAGGAAGTGTGGAAAAAAAATGGGGTTGTCCCGCGTGGCATACAGCGGGAAGTAGTAGAAATCATGCATCGGACCCACATGGGAACCGACCAGGATTATCGCAACCTGATTCTTCAGGCCACGAGGTGTGCCCTGGCAGACGGCTGGGGCGGCTCCATGATATCCACCGAGTTGCAGGATATCATGTTCGGAACCCCGGTTCCGACTCGATCTGTGGTTAACCTCGGTGTTCTTTCCGAAGACGAGGTCAACGTGGTTGTACACGGTCATGAACCGATCCTGTCTGAAGCCGTGGTGTTGGTTGCCGAAGATCCGGAGATGATAGCGGCAGCTAAAAACGCAGGGGCAAAAGGGATCAATCTGGTCGGTGTCTGCTGTACCGGAAGTGAGCTCCTCATGCGTCACGGGATTCCAGTCGCAGGGAGCTTTATCCAGCAGGAGATCGTACTTGCAACCGGCGCTGTAGAGGTAATGGTAGTTGACGTTCAGTGCATCATGCAGTCTCTTCCCTCTGTGGCCAAGTGTTTCCATACTGAGGTGATTACCACGTCTGACCGGGCAAAAATTCCTGGCGCAAAACATATAGAGGTACATCATCACAATGCATCGGAGGCAGCGCGGCAGATAGTCCAACGCGCTATCGACCGGTATCCGCAGCGAGGGGAGATCAATATCCCCCGCCATAAGATGGATGTTGTGGCAGGATTCAGCCACGAAACCATAAATCACATGCTTGGCGGCGCGTTCCGCTCCTCGTACAGGCCTTTAAATGATAATATAATTAATGGTCGTATAAGGGGTTTGGGGGCTGTTGTCGGTTGCGACAGCGCGCGTGTTCGCTCCGGTTACGTACACACTACAGTGGTCAAGGAATTGATTGCCAATAATGTTCTGGTTCTTACAACGGGCTGCGCGGCTACAGCCTGCGGTCGTGAAGGGCTGCTTACGCCGGAAGCGGCCAGTTTAGCGGGGCCGGGTCTCAGAGAGGTATGTGAGACAATAGGTGTGCCACCGGTATTGCACATGGGCTCGTGTGTGGATAACAGCCGGATATTGATGGCTGCAACAGAAGTTGTTCGTGAAGGGGGGCTTGGTGATGATATTTCACAGATACCCGCGGCCGGTTGCGCACCGGAGTGGATGAGTGAAAAAGCGATATCTATTGGACATTATTTTGTTGCAAGCGGCGTTTTTGTTGTATTTGGTCGCACCTTTCCAACAACTGGAAGCAAGGTTTTGACTGATTTTCTGTTCAAAGAGTTTGAAGAGCTGTACGGAGGAATGTGGGCGGTTGAGTCCGATCCTGTAAAGATGGCAAAAATGATGATCGAGCGTATAGAAAAAGGGCGAGAGGCCTTAGGTCTGCAAGAGAAGAAGGAAAGAGTCCTCTTTGATATGGCTATGAGGCGTGAGTTGTGATTACATAGATTCTCAGAAATTGAATTTCGCAGAAACAATAGAGAAAATTCGAAATTCGACACGAAGTGAAGCTTGCGCTAACCACGAAACTCGGCACAAAGTGAAGCGTCAGCGCTCAACAATATCAAATGACTGAAATACAAAATTCAAAACAAACTCGAATAGCTCAATAATAGCACAGGGCGAAAATAGGGTTTTGAACATTTAAGCAATTGAATTTCGGATTTTTTTCAAATTTTTTTCAAATTATTTATCTGAAAAACTATAGCATTCTGTACTAAGTGTCAAAAATGGAAAAAAGAGAAAGCACAAAATTTGGATCTGTACTCGTTGTGGGCGGCGGGGTGGCCGGCGTTCAGGCAGCGCTTGACCTTGCTGATCTGGGTTATTATGTATATCTTGTCGAAAAATCAGCTTCGATCGGCGGGGCTATGGCCCGGCTCGACAAGACCTTTCCTACAAATGACTGTTCCATCTGTATCCTGGCGCCCAAGCTGGTTGAAGCCGGCAGGTCACCGAATATAAAGATCATAACAAAAGCGACTCTGGCATCTGTGGAGGGGTCGGCAGGTAACTTCACTGCCACAGTTCACTGTGAGCCCCGATACATCAACGAAGAACTTTGCACTGCCTGCGGCATGTGCGCCATGTACTGTCCCATAGTTATTCCTGACGCTTATAATGAGGGCTTTACCGTAACAAAAAATCCTCATATGGACTATCCTCAGGCCGTTCCTGCAAGTTTCTATATCAATCCAAAGGAGTGCCTTTTTGCCAACCATCAGACATGCCGGATATGCGAATCTACCTGTCAGGCACAGGCGATCAACCTTGATGCAAAGGAAGAGACGCTTGAGCTATCGGTAGGGGTTGTAATACTTGCCCCGGGTTTCGGCTCGCCGAGTGAAGAAGCGCTGAGTCGTTTTGGTTACGGTTCCTACCCCAATGTGCTTACCAGCTTTGAGTTTGAAAGGATGATGTGCGCGTCAGGTCCATCCAACGGGGAGATACTTCGACCATCAGATGTAAAACATCCAAAACGCATTGCCATTTTACAGTGCGTTGGTTCAAGAGATGTAACGTGCGGCAACGGGTACTGTTCATCGGTTTGCTGTATGTATTCCATAAAGGAGGCCACGGTTGTAAAAGAGCATGACCCTGATCTTGATATTACCATCTTTTACACGGAGATGCGGACCCAAGGCAAGGGATTTGATGCTGCTCGCCAAAGGGCAAAAAAAGAGTACGGTCTCCGATTTGTCCGGGCAAGGGTTGCCGGTGTCCGGGAAAATGGCAAAAACTTAAGGATTCCTTATGTAAATGAGAAAGGGGAACACATAGCCGAAGATTTTGATATTGTGGTCCTGGCCCAGGGCCTTGAGTCACCACCTGATGCTGAATCACTGGCATCTGCCGCTGAAATCGATCTCAATCACTATGATTTTTGCAAGACGGGCAACTTTTCACCGCTTGAGACAACCCGGCCTGGGATTTTTGTGGCCGGCGCCTTCCAGGGTCCAAAAGATATTCCGGATAGTGTAACTCAGGCATGTGGTGTGGCCGCTCTTGCAGCAGAGCTCCTGCGGGATGTTCGTGGAACCAGTGTGATAAAAAAAGAATATCCGGTTGAAGTCGAGAGAGGAGCAGAACCGCGGATCGGCGTGTTTGTTTGTCATTGCGGGATCAATATCGGTAGCGTGGTGGATGTGCCGGCAGTGAAGGAGTATGCCTCTGCCCTCGATAATGTAGTATTTTGTGATAGAAATCCGTATAGTTGTTCGCAGGATACGCAAATTACAATCACAGAAAAGATCAAAGAATATAAGTTAAACAGGATAGTGGTCGCTGCCTGTACCCCCCGTACCCATGAACCTTTATTCCAGGAGACACTGAGAGATGCGGGCTTGAACCGTTCTTTATTTGAAATGGTTAATATAAGAGATCAGTGTTCATGGGTTCATATGCATGAGCCGGAAGAGGCAACGGCCAAGGCTAAAGACCTTGTAAGGATGGCGGTGGCAAAGGCAAACCTGCTTGAGCCCCTTGCCGAACAGGTCGTTCCGGTTATTCCAAAGGCGCTTGTTATCGGTGGGGGAATCGCCGGTATGACCGCGGCCTTAAGTATTGCAGAGCAAGGGTTTGAGTGTTTTCTTGTAGAAAAAGCCGATCGACTTGGCGGGAATCTCAATAGCCTTGTTTTTACTCTTTCCGGAGACGATCCACATACACTTCTCGCGCAACTCAAAAATAAGATAGAACAAGAACCACTTATACATGCCTATACTAATTCAACAGTTGAAAACATGTCCGGTTATGTGGGGAATTTTACCACGTCAATCAACTCAGGTTCTAAGACCGAAGATGTGGAACATGGCGCTATCATTGTAGCCACCGGCGGGAGGCCATATCAACCTACACAATATCTGTATGGAAAATCAAAGCAGGTACTCACTCAGCTTGAATTGGAAAAGATGATTTCTTCTCCTGCCGAGGTTCGGAAAATTCAGGACATCGTTATGATTCAATGTGTGGGATCCCGTGGACAAGACCTTGCCTATTGCAGCAAGATATGCTGCATGCAGGCGGTTAAAAACGCTTTGAAGATACTGGAGTTAAATTCACGCGCCACTGTATATATTCTTTACAGGGACATGCGGACCTATGGATTTGCGGAAGACTACTACAGAGAGGCCAGAAAAAAAGGCGTAATCTTCATACACTATGAAAAGGATACTCCCCCCGAAGTTACCGAAGAAGGCGGAAAGATCAAGATTGAATTTTTGGATCCCTTGCTTGATGAGCGACTGGTTATTAAGCCTGATTTGCTGGCATTGAGTGTAGGGGTTGTGCCACATGATGTCGAACAACTGGCAAAGGATCTCAAGGTTCCTCTTACCAGCGATAAGTTCTTTTTGGAAGCCCATGCCAAGCTTCGCCCGGTAGAATTTTCCGTAAGCGGGGTATACCTGTGCGGGCTGGCACATTCCCCAAAACCTATCGATGAATCGATTGCGCAGGCAAAAGCTGCGGCGGCAAAAGCCGGCGCCTCGCTGGCAAAGGGGTTTGTAGCGGTAGAGCCGATTGTCTCGGTAGTTAACACCGATGTCTGTATCGGCTGTGGCATCTGCGAGAGCCTCTGTCCCTATAATGCGATCAGGGTGATCAGGGTAGGAAAAAAGAAAAAGGCGGAGACGATTTCAGCCTCATGCAAGGGGTGCGGTATATGCGCCTCACATTGCCCAACATTTGCCATATCAATGGGGGGCTTCACTAACGAAGAGATAACGGCCCAGATAAGGGCATTTGGGGAAAGCGAACGGAATGAGCGAAATGACAAGTGACAAATTTGAACCGAGAATACTCGGTTTTTTATGTAACTGGTGTTGCTATACGGCGGCAGATTCAGCAGGGGTGGCAAGATACCAGTATCCACCAAACATAAGGGTTATCAGGGTAATGTGTTCTGGAAGGATTGATCCTGTTTTTATTCTTGAGGCGTTTTCTTGTGGAGCAGATGGAGTCTTTGTTGGTGGATGCCATCTCGGGGAATGTCATTACCAGACCGGAAATTACGAGGCCATGGGAGTTGCAGCCCTGACACGCAAGTTATTGGAAAAAGCTGGGCTTTCAACAGAAAGATTTCTTCTTGAATGGGCGTCTGCTGCAGAGGGACCTCGCTTTGTTGAAATTATAACAAATTTCACAAACAAGATCAAAGAACTGGGGCCTTTAGGAAAAGCTGAAAAGAAGGATAAAGATGAATTAAAGTTAAAGATATTAGCAGCAAAGTCAGCGGCAAAGCAGATGAAATTGCGAACCAGGTTTGGAAGTCTTGCAAAGGAACTACGCAAGGAAGGTAGTTATTCCGACCAGATCATTCATGATAAGCTGGAGCAGAAAGTAGCCCGCGTCATAAATACTGAAATTGCAAGACATGAAACATTTCTTCGGATCCAAAAAGATGGTCCTGTTTCTTTTAATGACCTGGAAAAAAAGATCGGCGCATCCCTTTCAGAGATCGAAAAATATGTATCCACCTTCAGCAAAAAAGGATTGGTAGCAGAGGCTGATGGGCAGCTATCAGCAACGAACAACCAGCAACGAGAAGCTTAAGCTCAAAGCTGAAAGCTAACAACGAGCAACGAGCAACGAGCAACGAGCAGGAAATTATGGCAATAGACAGAGATGAGTTAGAACCTCGATTCAAATTTGAAGTGGCAGAACTTCCTGAAGGTGCGCATATCAAGGAATGCTACGCATGTGGCAGTTGTGCCGGGACGTGTCCGGTCAGCCAGGTAATCCCTGAATTCGATCCGCGAAAGATCATTCATATGATCATGCTCGGTCTGAAAAATCGTCTCCTTTCATCTGATTTAATCTGGTATTGTACAGGATGCCAGACCTGTGAGTTTGTGTGTCCGCAGGATGTAAACTTCAGCGAAGTGATCAAGGCGCTGAGGATCCTGGCCTTGCGGGACGGCTATGTGGATGCAGAAACATTGGGTGAAATGGGGAAGCTGGCTGTTGTAAACGAGAAATACTGCGTGGGTTGCCTGACCTGTGTGAGGGTGTGCCCGTTTGATGCGCCTTATATGGAAAAGGGGAGTGGGCTTGCTCATATTGAGCCGGTAAAATGTGTGGCGTGCGGAATATGTGTGGCTGAATGTCCTGCCAGGGCTATTGAACTGAAAACATCTGAAGACGTGAGGCGGTTTGCGTCATGTGAATTTTTGCTCTCAAGGGAACTATGATAATATGACTAATTCAAATGAACCCGATATAGTAGCTTTTTGTTGCCATTATACCGCGTATGCATGCTCCCAGGATTTGCAGAATTTACCCCGGTTAGGGTTTCCGGAGAATGTGCGGCTGGAAATACTGCCCTGCAGCGGCAGGATCAGTATAATCCGTTTGTTAAAAGCATTTGAACAGGGCGCAGACGGAATTTACATTGCCGGGTGCAAGGACGATACCTGTCACAATGTAAGAGGGAGTCGGGTTGCAAAAAAAAGAGTCGATTACGTAAAAGATGTTTTCGGCCAACTGAATATAGAACCTGAACGTATAGAGATGTTTATGATTTCTCGCGAGCCGAATCGCGGATTTATTGAAGCAGCCAAAGAGATGACCGAACGGATCAAAAAGTTAGGACCAAGTCCATTAAAAGGAAAATAGGTTATGATTATCGGAGAAAGAAAACCGATTCGGGAAATTATCGGAATGCTGAAAGGGATTAAAAATATCCTGATCCTTGGATGCGGTGGATGCGCTACGGTCTGTTCTGCCGGAGGAGAAAAGGAGGTTGAAATCCTTGCCTCAATCATTCGTATCGATCGCAAAAAAAAAGGGGAACCGGTTGAAACAAACGAAAAGACTCTTGCCCGCCAGTGCGATACAGAATATCTGGAAGAATTGAAAGATGAGATGGACGAATACGATGCTGTCCTTTCCATGGGCTGCGGTGTGGGGGTGAACTTTCTGGCTGACATGTATCCGAAAACCATTATTCTTCCGGCTTTAAACACCAGCTTTATGGGTGTTTCGGAAGAGCAGGGGGTATGGTCGGAACGGTGCGCGGGCTGCGGAAACTGTATTCTTGATAAGACCGGCGGCCTGTGTCCTGTTGCACGCTGTCCAAAGCGTTTATTAAACGGCCCATGCGGAGGATCGCAAAACGGGAGGTGTGAAATTAATCCCGATATTGCTTGTGTCTGGCAGTTGATATATGATCGTTTAAAAGGGTTGAACCAATTGGAAAAGCTGCAGGAGGTCTTTCCAATGAAGGATTGGTCGAGCAGTCTGCACGGAGGTCCCAGAAAAATCGTCCGGGAGGATCTAAAACTATGAGTTCAGAAAGTAATTTGAAAAAGGTTTTGACATCCGGACAGTTTGCTGTAACAGCAGAACTGGGTCCCCCAAAAAATGCAGATGCAGAAGTTATTCGCACAAAAGCAAAGTTACTTTCAGACTGCGCTGACGCGGTAAATATTACCGACTGTCAAACCGCCATTGTCCGGATGTCGAGTATCGCGTCATCTGTTATCTTGATGCAGGAAGGGCTGGAGCCGGTAACCCAGATGACGTGCAGAGACAGGAATCGTATCGCCATTCAGAGCGATCTCCTGGGCGCTGCAGCCCTGGGTCTGAAAAATTTACTCTGCCTTACAGGAGATCATCAAAAATTCGGAAATCATCCGAATTCTACCGGCGTATTTGATATGGATTCGATACAGCTCTTGCAGATGGTCAGAATGATGCGTGATGAAAAGGTCTTTCAGTGCGGAGAAGAAATCAAAGGGAGAGAACCGGACTTATTCCTGGGAGCGGCGGCCAATCCTTTTGCAGATCCGTTTGAGTTTCGGGCTCTTCGCCTGGCAAAAAAAATTGCGGCCGGCGCTCAGTTTATTCAGACGCAGCTTGTTTATAACGTCGAAAAATTCGCCGCATGGATGAAAGCGGTCAGGGATCTTGGACTCCATGAAAAATGCTACATCCTGGCCGGAGTTACACCTCCAAAGTCGATTGGAATGGCCAGGTACATGAAAAATAATGTGCCGGGCATGGATGTCCCCGATCATGTGATAGCTCGACTAAAGGGGGCCAAGGATGCCAAAAAGGATGTGCAGGAAGAGGGGATCAACATTTGTGTAAATATTATTAATATGGTAAAAGAGATAGAAGGTGTGGCCGGTGTGCATATCATGGCGATAGAATGGGAGCGTGCTGTTCCAGAGATCGCAAAGAGGGCGGGACTTCTCCCCAGACCATAGGGGAATGAAGATTGAAGATTGAAGATTTAAGGCATTACGTTGATTAAAAACAACACCCAACGGGTGAGAATTTGTAATAGTAAAAACACCTTGGAATCATTAAACTAATAGCTAACCGCTAAAGGCTAATCGCTCAATTTAGGTATAAAATTTATAAAATACCTTCAATCGACAATCAACAATCCCAAAAAAAGGGGGCTATATAAATTGACCATAGAAATACCAAAGATTGCTTATGCCGGAAAGATAAAAGAGATCCCGTTGGGACGTGAAGGAAATATCATAACTGTAGGCGGCGAGTCGTGTTATCCGTTTCATCTGTTCGAAGGGGCTATGCCGCACCCTCCGAAAATAGCGATGGAGGTGTATGACAGGGCGCCTGAAGATTGGCCGGATACAGCGCTGGAACCGTTTGCCGATGTTGTGCATGATCCTGCGGCATGGGCTCGAAAATGTATCGATACCTATGGGGCTGAAATGATAGCGCTGCAACTTGCGAGCACCGATCCGAATGCCCAGGACACATCGGCAGACGAGGCCGCCGCGATTACAAAGAAAGTCTCCGATGCGGTGGAAGTTCCTTTGTTTGTTTTTGGAAGTTCAAGCATTGATAAAGATACCGAGGTATTAAAGGCGGTCTGCGAGGCATGCGAGGGGAGAAACCTGATTGTAGGGCCTCTTGAAGAAGGAAACTATCGGGCCATCGGAGCCACTGCAATCGGTTATCAACATACTGTTATGGCTTGCACACCAATCGACACAAACCTGGCAAAACAGCTCAATATCCTATTGGGGAACTTGAATGTTCCTGACGATAAGATCATTATTGATTCGACGACCGGCGCTCTTGGATACGGCATGGAGTATTGTTACAGCGTGATGGAACGGATCCGAATGGCCGCGCTTGTCCAGGAAGACGAAAGACTTCAGTTTCCGATCATTTCCAATTTTGCAAAAGAGGTGTGGAAGACAAAAGAGGTAAGGTTGGGTGAAATGGAAGCTCCGCTTTTAGGAGATCAAAAAAAGAGAGGAATATTAATGGAGGCCATGACAGCTCAGTGTGTGCTCCTTGCCGGAGCTGATATCCTGGTAATGAGGCACCCTGAAGCCATTAAGCTAATAAAAGAATCAATTCAAGATTTGATGATCAGAGGAGAAAGTTAATCGTGTCTAAGATAATTTGTTCCGCAGCTATTCGAGGCGCCCACAAAATTGTGGGGACAGCAGAAACAAAGTATGAAGATGCATTGAAAAAATGGGGGCCTGATCAGGAAATCGGTTTTCCGAACACCACATATTATCTTCCTATTATCTATGGCATCCTTGGAATCCCTGTAAAGACATTAAGGGATGCAAAAGGGGTACTCGACAAGTGCAAGGAACTTCTTCCGGCGCCGGTGAGCAACAAGGTCTGGCTTCCCTATCTTGGTCCTGCACTGGAAGCCGGTATGGCTACTTTTTTTGCAGAAGAGATCATTGAGGCGATAAGATATTTGGAAGAACCGAATTTTTATACACAGGGAGAGGACCCGCTTCCAGATAATATATGGCTGGGCGCCGCTGACGACGTTATCATGCGAAAACGCGGTGTGGAATTTGTTGACGGGACAGCCCCGGGGTTTGCCGCCATATTAGGCGCAGCGCCGACTAATGAAATTGCCGTTAAGATTGCAACAGAGCTTCAAGAAAAAAATCTGTATGTCTTTATGTGCGCGGATCACGAAGGAAAGACCATGTCGGAGCAACTGATAGAGGCCGGCGTGCAAATAGGCTGGCCTACCCGTCTGGTTTCGTTTGGGCCGAGCTATACGGCAGCGGTATTTGCAATGGGGTTTGCAACACGTACTGCCGTGTCTTTTGGAGGAGTTAAACCCGGAGATTTCAGACGAATCCTCCTTTATAACAAAGAGAGAATTTTTGCTTTTGCAATGCCGCTTGGAACCGTGACCGATGAATGGTATGCCAATGCCGCAGGGGGCATCAATTGGGGATTTCCCACAATAGCGGATACGCCGATTCCACAGGTTCTTCCCACGGGCGTCTGTACTTATGAGCATGTGGTCAGCAACGTGCCGCATGATCAGATAGTCGCCAGGGCTGTTGAAGTTCGCGGGTTGAAGGTAGCTATCAGCAAGATAGATATCCCCATGTCTTATGGCCCTGCTTTTGAGGGAGAGCGTATCAGAAAGAATGATCTCTACTTTGAATGCGGTGGAGGGAGAACGCTTGGAGTAGAGCTGACTATCTCTAAGGATATGTCGGAAGTTGAGGACGGAAAGATTGAAATGATCGGTCCTGACCTGGATCAGATGAAAGAAGGGGACAAACTTCCCTTTGCAGCGCTGATCGAGGTGGCTGGTCGACAGATGAAGCCGGACTTTGAGCCGATTCTGGAGCGCCAGATCCATCACCTGATCAATTATGTCCAGGGTATAATGCATATCGGACAAAGAAATATTATGTGGTTACGTATAGGAAAGGCGGCTGTTGAAAAAGGATTTTTACTCAAACATTTAGGCAAGGTAATGCATGCCAAGTACCATCAGGACTTTGGGAACATTATTGATAAGGTGCAGATAAAGATTTACACAGATGAAGAAAGAGTCAAAGAAGTCATGGAAATGGCAAAAGGGCTGTATAAAGAAAGAGATGAGCGGATTGAGGGTATGACCGACGAAACAGAAGAGATCTACTATTCATGCACCCTGTGTCAGTCATTCGCTCCGAGCCATGTCTGCGTGATTACGCCAGAACGGACAGGGATGTGCGGCGCTTACAACTGGCTCGACTGCGAAGTCTCTTATGAAATCAACCCCACAGGTCCGAATCAGCCGATAAAAAAGGGAGAATGCATTGATCCGTTATTGGGCCAGTGGAAAGGGATCGCCGATTTTGTATTCAAGGCCTCGCGCCAAAAAATAGAGCAGGTAAGCGCTTACAGCTTGATGAACTTCCCAATGACTGCGTGCGGGTGCTTTGAGTGCGTGGTCACAATCCTTCCTCTGTGCAATGGTATTATGATAGTAAACAGGAACTTTATGGGGATGACACCCTGCGGCATGAAATTTACTACCCTGGCCGGAATGGTGGGCGGCGGAAACCAGACACCCGGTTTTCTCGGAGTAAGCACACATTACATTTGCAGCAAGAAATTTCTCAAGGCCGAAGGAGGCTTAAAGCGTGTGGTATGGCTTCCAAAGATGTTAAAAGAAGAAATCGCCGAACGGATGAAGCCGATATGCGAAGAGATGGGGATTCCAAATTTCCCTGAGATGATAGCCGATGATACAATCGGAACCACGGAAGAGGAGATCTTCCCGTTTCTCGAAGAAAAAGGGCATCCTGCTCTTACCATGGATCCGTTGATGTAAGGGAATTGAGAAATTGAGAAATTGAGGGATTTAATATGGTAGGGCAGGTCTACGTGCCTGCCGTTTAAATTAATCAACAAATTAATAAATGGTTCATCGCCGCGACGATCGCCGCTGGAAAGCCGCTCCCACGAATCAACAAATTATCAAGACAGAGGGAGAAAGAAGAATTATGGGACTTTCGGGAATAGAGATATTTAAAAAACTACCAAAGACAAATTGCGGCAAGTGTGGGGTTCCTACCTGCCTGGCTTTTGCCATGAAGTTGGCTGCGGGTAATGCTGAACTTGACGCGTGCCCGGATTTGTCCGAAGATGTGAAAAAAGAGCTCGCAGAGGCCTCGGCTCCACCTGTGAGAACAGTCGTTATCGGCACAGGTGAACGCGCGGTAAAACTGGGTGGGGAAACAGTGCTATTTCGCCATGAGAAGCGGTTTGAAAATCCTCCTGCATTTACTGTTCTCCTTTCGGACAAGATGGATGAAGCTGAGATTTCGGCTAAACTAACTAAGTTTAAGGAGGCTGCCTATGAACGCGTCGGCATTGTGTTGCGGCCTGCAATGGTTGCCGTCAAAGGAGAATCCAAAGATACTTCCGGATTTATGGCGTTGGTTGAAAAGGTCTGCAATGATACAGATGCGGCTCTTGTGCTGATGAACGAAGATACAGATGCGCTTTCTCAGGCCGCCAAATCCTGTTCAAACAGAAAGCCGCTCATTTATGCCGCCACCAGTGAAAATGTGGAAACACTGGGAAGCCTTGCCAAAGAGCTTTCATGTCCGTTGGCGGTTAAAGGAAATAGCTTAGAGGAGCTGGCAGAAATCTCTGAAAAACTGATCAAAACGGGAGTTAAGGATCTGATTCTTGATTCAGGGGCTCGAACCGTGCGAAAGTCCCTGGAAGATCAGATTATTATCCGGAGATCCGCATTGATGAAAAAATTTAAGCCGTTTGGATTTCCTACGATTGTTTTCCCGTGTGAGATGACGGATAACCCGATGAAAGAGGCGATGATTGCCTGTCAGATGGTTGCAAAATACGGCAGTATTATTATTCTCTCTGAAATAGAAGGCCACAGTATCTTCCCGCTTCTCCTTGCAAGTATGAATATCTTTACGGATCCGCAAAGGCCTATGGCTGTGGAACAGAAGATTTATGAGATCGGCGCTGCAGATGAAAATTCACCTGTTCTTATTACAGGAAATTTTTCTCTTACCTATTTTATTGTTTCAGGGGAGGTCGATACGAGCCGTGTGCCGTCCTATCTGTTGATTAAGGACACAGAGGGCCTTTCGGTTTTAACCGCATGGGCTGCCGGCAAATTCGGAGCGGACGTCATTGCGCCCTTTGTAAAGAAATGCGGCATTGAGGAGAAGGTCAAACATCGCAAATTGGTGATTCCGGGTTATCTTGCAACGATCAGCGGAGAGTTGGAAGAAGAGCTTCCGGATTGGGAAATTCTCATCGGGCCGAGAGAGGCAAGTCATCTGCCTGCGTATTTGAAGCAGTGGAGTCAACAATAAGTGCCTAAAGTGAGCTAAAGTGCCTAAAATGCCTAAAGTTGTGGTACGCCTTCGGCCTGCCTGTGCGTGTCCGCACGCAGACAGGCGTGCTAATTGATAACCCAAAGCTACAGGAATTTGTCCTTTCGTGTATTGATGTTTTAAGAAATATATAAAACGATAGCATTCCTTAACTTTAGGCATTTTAGGCACTTTAATATACTTTAGGCACTAAACTGAGCGGAGGTTCCCTATGGTAATCTGTGTTGCGGAAAATATTAATATTATGTCGAAGACGATCGGGACTGCAATGAAGGAGAGAAATGCCGGTCCTATTCAGGATATGGCAAGGGCCCTGACGAAAAGCGGCGCAAACTATCTTGATTTGAATATCGGACCCGCCAGAAAGGGTGGCGACGAGTTGATGGATTGGCTGGTTAAGACGGTTCAAGAAGTAACTGATCTTCCTCTTTCACTTGATACAACGAATCCGGTTGCCATGGAAGCAGGATTAAAGGCGAACACAAAAGGGAAATCATTGATAAACTCCGTTTCGCTTCAGCCTGAGCGATTGGAAAAAGGGCTTCCGATGATAACCGGATATAATGCGGATGTAATAGGACTTCTGTGGGGAAAAGACGGAATGCCGCGTGATGCCAATGAGCGGGCTGCAATGGCGGTCGATTTTATTTACCAGGCAAATGAGGCGGGAATTTCCACCTCAAACATCTGGATCGATCCAATTACAACACCGATATGCATTGATGTAAATCAGGTTTTGGCTGGTTTGGAATTCATGAGCATGTTGGGTGAAATAGCGCCTGAAGCCAAATCGATTGTAGGGCTTTCCAATGTTTCCAACGGAGCGCCGGATAATCTCCGTCCATATCTGAATCGCGCCTATTTAATGATGCTTATGAAATATGGTATCTATTCCGCAATTGTCGATGGATTTGACAAAGAACTGCTTGCGATTGCCGGCGGCAAAAGGCCTGAATATGTTAAATTAGTGCACGACATCATGGACGGAAACGAACCTGACCATGCATCCCTGGGACAAACCGAATTGGAATATTACAAAACTACACGTGTTCTCATGGGTAAGGTTGTCTATTCACATTCGTGGCTAACCACTTAGGAACGGAGACGAATTAACTTCCACAAGTAGGCGCATAGATTTGGGTCAAATTTGTTCGATCTCAGATCGCAAAAGTTGATGGAATAGTTCCTTAGCCGCCACGTAGGGCGGCCCTACCATTAAACGGATTGTTGATGAAATTTATGGACATCTTTGAAAGCATTTTGCAATTGAAGACAAAGGCCATCATCCGTAAAAACAGGTTTCCATTTTTTTGGTTACCACGGTCATAAAATAGATTTGGTTCAGCCCGCCCCATCGGCATGGTATATACGGCATGGTATTTTTTTCATTTCGAGGTTGTATTCCCATGGTAGGGCCGTCCTGCGCGGCGGCCTAAAAAGTTTTACCGTTTCGAGAACCACGCCTTGGCTATCAATATGTTGCCTCGCCACAGCGGGGCTCGCAATGACAATATAGGCGTTTTGCAAAGCTCTCAATCATAAATCATCAATCAAAAGATGTCTAAGTTAGAAATAAAAATTGATGGCCAAACATTATGGGTTGATTCCGGCACAATAATATTGGATGCAGCGTTCAAGGCAGGGATTTCCATCCCAACGCTGTGTTATATCCCGGGCAAAGACATCAAACACCCTTGCGGAATATGTGTGGTCGAAGTCGATGGGAGAGAAGAATTAGTTCAAGCCTGTTCCACGCTTGTGGAAGGCGGCATGGTGGTGACTTCTCGAAGCGATCGGGTTATAGAAGCAAGAAAAGAAGTTTTAGAACGGATGCTGTCGCGACATTATGGCGATTGTATTGCGCCCTGTTCTCTGACATGTCCTGCCGGCATCAACATTCAGGGTTATCTTAGCAGAATTGCAAGTGGCGAGTTTATAGAGGCCCTGAAACTTATCAAAGAAAAGAATCCCCTTCCTCTTTCCGTTGGAAGGGTCTGCCCACATTTTTGTGAAACTCTCTGTCGCCGTATCCTGGTAGACGAATGTCTCTCCATTAATCATCTAAAGCGATTCGTAGCAGATTTTGCTATCGATCACAAGGATGCCCATATTTTGCCTTCTCCCCCATCTTCCGGACACAAGGTTGCTGTGATCGGTGGGGGGCCTGCCGGGCTCTCTGCTGCTTATTATCTGGCCCTTATGGGGCATGAGGTAACTATATTCGAGGCAATGCCTCAATTAGGCGGAATGCTTCGCTATGGGATTCCGGAATTTCGTCTTCCCAAAAAAATCGTTGACAAAGAAATAGAGAATATACTCAGAGCAGGTGTCCGTCCACAAACCGGAAAGAGGCTGGGAGTTGACTTTACTATTAAGAGCCTGAAGGAGAGCGGTTTTGCGGCTATTTTTCTTGGCATTGGCGCCTGGCAAAATCAAAAACTGGGTATCGAGGGAGAGGAGTTGGACGGGGTTCTTTCGGGTCCTGAGTTTCTTAAGAGCATGGTCATAGGGCTGATGCCGTCCGTAGGTCGAAGGGTGGCCGTAATAGGGGGGATAGATACTGCCGTAGATACTGCCAGAACCTGTGTGAGGATGGACGTAGATGAAGTTGTTGTTATATATCAACGTTCGATGATGGAGATGCCGGCAAGCCATCGAGAAGTCATTGAAGCCGAAAAAGAGGGTGTCAAGTTTATCTTTATGACAGGGCTTACAAAGATAAAGAAAGAGAAAGACTTTCTTAAACTTGAAACAGTCCGTATGAAGTTGAGCAGACCCGACAAGAGGGGAAAGCGCTGGCCGATTCCTGATCCTGGATCCGAAAAAACCCGTGAAACAGATACGGTAATTGTGGCGACCGGACAGATCTCTGATCTTTCCTGGATGGAACTGCCGGATGAAGGGGTGAAACCGCGTGTCCTTTCCGGTGGAACTCTTTTTGCCGGTCCTCAAACGTTTCAGACTTCGGAAAAGGGAGTTTTTACAGGAGGAGACGTGGTACGCGGCTCAAGAACGGTTATCCGGGCAATCACCGGAGGGAGAAAGGCAGCCGGAGCAATCGATCTATATCTTAGGAAAAAACCGTTACACCGTCACAAACGGCTACTCAATTTCACAAAGGGTAAAAAATTCGAAGATATTGACCTGCATAACTTCGAAGATGTTCCGATACGCCTGGGAGAAAAGATGCCTGTGCGGGCGCCGGAAAGACGTACCAAGGATTTTGATGAAATCGAATTGGGATTTACTGAGGAGACCGCTCTTCGAGAATCCAAACGATGCTTGCAGTGTGGATGCGCAGCTCTTTCTAAATGTAAGTTGCGTGAATTATCCATAGAATATGGGGTAAGATTCCCTGTATCCAAAATGCTTAAACGCAGGCAGTACGAGATCGACAGCCGTCATCCTTTTATTATTATTGATCTCAATAAATGTATATTTTGCCAGCGTTGCGAGAATAGCTGTGAATATGGCGCATTGGAGCTGACCGGGACTAATTTTGACAATAACGGACTCCCTGAACAAATCTCCATAATTATTAATGAAAAATGCGTTTCTTGCGGCGCTTGCGTAGATGAATGTCCAGCAGGCGGTCTATCAAAAAAATCAATCTGCTTTCCTGTTAGCCCTCATGAAATCAAAAAAGTCAAAACAGTCTGCCCGTTCTGCGGTTGCGGATGCAGCATTGACTTGAACATGAAAGGAGACTCAATCATTGAAGTAACCTCTGATCCTGAGAATAGCCCCAATTTCGGAAATCTTTGTGTCAAAGGAAGGTTTGGAACCAATTTTGTTCGTCATCCAGAACGATTAAAAAGACCGCTCATCCGCAAAAGGGGATATTTTTGGGAGGTAAGCTGGGAAGATGCGATCTCTCTTGTTGCCCAAAGATTTCTGGAAATAAGGGATAATAATCCTGATAGTCTGGCCGGTTTGAGTTCGGCAAAGTGTACCAATGAGGAAAATTACCTCATGCAGAAATTTATGCGCACAGTGATCGGCACAAATAATGTTGACCACTGCGCACGGCTCTGTCACGCATCCACAGTAGCTGGTTTGGCCGCATCGTTTGGAAGCGGAGCCATGACCAACTCTATCGCCGATTTCAAAAAGACTGATGTAATCCTCCTTACAGGGAGCAATCCCACTGAAAATCATCCTGCCATAGCCCTTAGTATGATACAGGCCATACAAGAAAACAGGACAAAACTGATTGTAGTCGATCCCCGTGAGATAGAAATAGTCCGGTATGCCGAAATCTGGCTGCGTCCAAAGCCTGGTACGGATGTAGTCTGGTTAAACGGCATGATGAACGTAATTATAGATGAAAATCTATACGATATCCTTTATGTGGCTGAAAGAACGGAGAACTTTAAGGCTTTGAAAGAGACGGTGACGCAATACAACCCGGAATTTGTTGAACAGATGACCGGCATACCCGCAGAAGATCTTGTCAGGGCTGCGCGTCTTTATGCCAAAGCTGAGCGAGGCTCTATTGCATATGCTATGGGCATCACCCAGCATGCATTCGGCACCGACAATGTTAAATCGATTGCCAATCTCGCCATGTTGTGCGGAAACGTAGGGATCGAAGGAGGTGGGGTTAACCCGCTGCGAGGTCAAAATAATGTGCAGGGGGCCTGCGATATGGGCGCCTTTCCAAATGTACTTCCCGGCTACCAGTCTATTTTCGATCAGGAGACCGTCGGGAAATTCGAAGAGGTCTGGGAAAAGCAACTTCCGCTAAAACCAGGCATAACTCTAACAGATATGTGGCCCGCTATTCTGGAAGGGAAGATAAAAGGGGTGTACATCATGGGTGAAAATCCTGTTGTGAGCGATCCCAACTCAAAACAGGTAGAAGCGTCTCTGAAAAAATTAGACTTTCTTGTGGTTCAGGATATCTTCATGACAGAGACGGCAAAGCTGGCCAATGTAATCCTTCCTGCTGCCAGTTTTGCCGAAAAAGACGGCACCTTTACCAATACAGAAAGGCGGGTCCAACGGGTGAGGAAGGGATTGGATCCCTTAGGGGATTCCAGACCCGATTGGAAGATTATCTGCTACCTGTCTGAAAAGATGGGCGCGCCTATGAATTACGATGACCCTGAAGAGATCATGGAAGAAATCGCCCGTCTTGTCCCGATTTACGGCGGGATTCACTACGAACGCCTCAATAAGCATGGTCTCCAGTGGCCGTGTCCGAACTGGGAACATCCAGGCACGCCGTATCTGCATAAAGGTAGTTTTGTCCGTGGAAAAGGATTGTTTCAATCAGTGGAATTCATCCTCTCCGATGAACTTCCGGATGAAGAATATCCTTTTCTTCTTTCAACAGGAAGAGTCCTTTACCATTACAACAGCGGCACCATGACCCGCAAGGTGGATGGGCTGCATACGGTTTTTCCTGAATCGATCATTGAGATTAATCCGTTGGATGCGGAAAAAAAAGGGATAGCAGACGGAAGTATAGTCAAGATAAGATCGAGGCGAGGAGAGATTGCCACGCGTGCCCGTCTTACCAGGAGAAGCCCGGAGGGAATTGTCTTTATTCCGTTTCATTTCGGGGAAGCAGCGGCCAATATTTTGACCAGCGACACCCTCGACCCGGTCGCTCGAATACCGGCATTCAAGGTCTGTGCGGTTAGGGTGGAACCGGCGGGTAAAGATTAATTAGCAACTTGAGGGGAGATGGGTGTCTGCACCTTCACCGAGCGAAAAAGCGAGGGATCAGTATGGGGAAGAAACCTGGCAGCGTTGAATCTGTTCATGAATTCCTGATTTACATTTAACTCAAGATAGGTAATGCGGTCTCTGATATTATCAATCTCATCTAAACACTCACTCGATGTAAGCGCCATGGTTGCTCCGCCAATAGAGCTGTTATTGAGGAATTTATAACGGTCAATCGGCAAATCAGGAAGCATTCCAATAGAGATGGCCGACCTGGGATTGATAAAAGATCCAAAGGTGCCTGCCACATAAAATGTCGAAAGATCCTTAAAAGAAATTCCAACAGAAGATGTAATAGTCTCAAGTATTGTATACATGGCGGCCTTGGATCTGATAAGGCTGTCAATGTCTGCCTGACTTATAGTAAGGTCAGACCCTGTGCCCGAATCTTTTGCAGGCGCCACCACAAGATGCCTGACACCATCTTTCTCCTTTAGTCTCCTGCCGCATATCGACGGCGCCAACTTACCCTTGATGTCGATCATACCGCAAAGAAAAAGGTGGGCTGCAAGGTCTATCAAACCTGAACCGCAAATCCCTTTAGGCGCCATGTTGTCAATGGTATGTAATCGAATATTATAAGTATCATGATTAATCACAACCTGATCAATCACTCCGGGGCCCGCCATCATACCCATCCCTGTTACCCCGCCTTCCAGGGCAGGACCTGCTGCTCCGGCACAGCCAACAAGCCAGTCTCTGTTTCCTAACACAACCTCTGCATTTGTCCCAACGTCAACCAGAATGGCTGTATCCTCTGTTTTGTTTAAGCCGGAAAATAGAATTCCTGCGATCAGGTCTCCACCAAAATAGCTGCCGACATTTGGAAAGATCAGAACTCTGGCCATAGGATTAACCTTGATTCCCAGCTCTTTTGCTTGTACAAGTCCTGGTCTGTTTATAACCGGAATATATGGCTCACGTATTATCCAGTGAGGACTAAGACCCATGAAGAGATGGGTCATGGCTGTATTGCCGGCCACAGAAAGGGAGTATATGTTATACGGCTTTATTTTACAGGAATCGCACAATCTTATGATCATTTGGTTAAGACCATCGATAATCATTTTGTTGAGCCTGTCCAGCCCTCCATCCTGGTCCGCAAAGTGTATCCTTGCCAATATGTCGGGTCCTACTGATATTTGAGGATTGTCAGAAGATGTTTCGGCCGTAATCCGGCCTGTTGAAAGATCTATAAGGCGCAAGACAATCCTGGTAGTGCCGAGATCAACGGCCAGGCCGTATATGGGACTTGTATCCTGCGGGTGCGTAACCCCTGTAACAAGCCACCTTTTCCGATCCTTGAAAAGGATGCAGTCAACATTATATTCGCATCTCCTTAAAAGATCCGGCAACCTTTTTAATAAATAAAGGTCTATATCAACAGCATCGGTATTAAGCCTGGTTTTTAATTCTCCTATAAGCCGATCAGCATCTGCAGTATTATTTTGCAAAGTTGGGGGAGTGATGGAAATATGTCTTATCCAGCCTGTGTTGTTTTCATTCATCGCGGATTTCCCACTGGGCGTACAGGCAGCCTTTCTTCAAAAAAATGCAGGGTCAAAACATAGGGGTCAGGTCTGCATTCTTCACTCTCCATTAAATTCTCTCAAGAATGAAGACCTGACCCCGTTGATTTCTCAGACGGATCAATTCCTTAATCCCTGGAATTCGAACTCTTGGAATTATTTGTTGATTCATTTCGAAGATTTTTTGATAATTCAGACCTCAGAATACGACACCCAAATTTAGGAGTATTCCTGGACAATACGGTAATTGTTTAGTAGCTACAAATCAATATATACAATTTTTATTTACAATAAACACTATATATTGTGGTTTATGACAAAACTTCAAGGTGGCGAATGTCCAATTTATCTCAGATAATAACTATAACATATTGTATTATTGGTAATTAATAACGAATTCTATATTTTTAATTCCGAGGTCTGTAATTAATGATTGCAAACTTTAAAAAAAATTATCTTAAGAACTATATGATGTCAAGGGAGTTGTTTTATGCGTTTATTTTCTTGACAAAATGGTTCAATATGTCTATTATTCAAAAAAAGTTATACCAAAACAGACAGCAAAAAATCCCGCATCTGGTATAAAGTTTCCAAATGCGGGGTTTTTTTATTTTTAAGAGAAAAAAGTTAAATGAAACACGATATTCAAAAAGTTAGAAACATAGGTATCAGCGCACATATTGATTCAGGCAAAACCACCCTTACTGAAAGGGTTCTCTTTTACACAAAGCGTATACATACCATCCATGACGTCAAAGGAAAAGACGGCATAGGGGCAACCATGGATTCCATGGAGCTTGAAAAGGAGCGCGGAATTACTATAGCTTCGGCAGCCACATACTGTTCATGCCATGGCTATGAAATCAATATTATCGATACTCCCGGCCACGTTGACTTCACAATTGAGGTTGAACGATCTCTTAGAGTTCTTGACGGCGCCATACTGGTATTGTGCTCTGTTGCAGGCGTTCAGTCCCAGTCAATTACCGTTGACATGCAGATGAAAAGATATAAAATTCCATGTATTGCATTTATCAATAAATGTGACAGAAGCGGCGCAAATCCTTTTCGGGTAATTGATCAATTAAAGGAAAAACTGGGTCACAATGCGATAGCAATGCAGATCCCAATCGGGATTGAAGCAGATTTTACAGGGGTTGTTGACCTTATCTCCATGAAGGCAATCTATTTTGATGGCGATAATGGAGAAAATGTGCGTATAGAAGATATTCCGGAAAATCTTCTTGCCGAAGCTACGGAAAAACATGAAGAGCTTATTGATGCCGCTTCTATGTATTCAGACGAACTTACAGAGGCTGTTTTAGAAGAAAAAGAAATTGCCGAAGATTTGATTGCCGATGCAGTGCGTAAAGGAACCCTGGCCCGTGAAATGACCCCGGTTTTTATGGGATCGGCTTATAAAAACAAGGGGGTTCAACCCCTTCTTGACGCTGTAATAAATTTTTTACCATGTCCGCGTGAGGTTCAAAACGAGGCGCTTGACATGGAGAAAAATGAAATGCCGGTAATTATGGACAGTGATTCAAAAAAACCGGTTGTCGCCCTTGCTTTCAAACTGGAAGACGGCCAGTATGGCCAGCTAACATATATACGCGTATATCAGGGAACTCTTGCCAAGGGTTCTTCTGTAGTTAACATACGCAGCGGCAAAAAAATTAAAATCGGCAGGCTTGTTCGCATGCATGCAGATCAGATGGAGGATATTGAGGCCATACCTGCCGGATATATCGGAGCCCTGTTTGGAATAGACTGTATCTCCGGAGATACATTTGTCGCTCCCGGGTTGAACCTTAGCATGACATCCATGTTTGTGCCCAAGCCTGTGATTTCCCTTGCCATTGTCCCAAAAAATAATGATGCCAGAATCAATATGTCAAAGGCGTTAGGCCGGTTCACCAAAGAGGACCCGACCTTCAGGACTTATGTCGATGATGAAACCAATGATACTATTATTGAAGGTATGGGCGAGCTTCACCTTGAAGTATATGTTGAAAGAATGCGCCGGGAATACGACGCCGAGGTAACAACAGGCAAGCCTCGCGTGGCTTACAGAGAAACTATTACCAGGATGGCAAAATTCAACTATATACACAAAAAACAAACAGGCGGCGCCGGGCAGTATGGCCGGGTGGCCGGTTACATGGAACCTGTTGCTGACGAAGATTTTGTATTTGAAAACAAAGTCGTTGGGGGAAAAATTCCATCCCAGTTTATTGCCTCGTGTGAAAAAGGCTTCAGGCAGTGTCTTGGGAAGGGGCCAAAAATGGGATTTCCTGTTACTGGCGTAAAGATAGTTATTAATGATGGAGCATCTCACTCTGTTGATTCTTCTGAAATGGCATTCCAGGCGGCTGCTCGCGGAGCCTTTCTTGAGGGGTATGCAAGAGCTAGAGCGGTTATTCATGAGCCGATAATGAAAGTGGTTGTTGAAACACCGACTGAGTTTCAAGGTTCAGTCATGGGTCTTTTGAATCAACGAAGGGGAATGATTGTAAGCTGTCAGGATGAAGGAACCATTTGCGCTATAGAAGCCCAGGTTCCATTAGCTGAAATGTTCGGCTTCTCAACTGTTTTAAGGTCCTCAACACAGGGCAAGGCTCAATTTACCATGGAGTTTGTCATGTACAAACAGACGCCACAATCGATTGCCGAAGAACTGATTGAACAGGCAGCAAAAGAAAAGAAGAATGCAGCATAAATCCTGGTATTTTCACCACGGAACACACAAGAATTAGTTACAAGTGCCTAAAGTGCCTAAAGTTAATGTATTCTGCCTATTTTAAAGCCTGCTTTTGGCGCTAACTACCGAAACGCATAGTAGGCTTGGGCCAAGATTTCAAGTGATCTAATCCCGCCAGGGCGGGATAAAAGTTAAAATTAGCAGCGCCAGAGGCGCATTCCTTAACTTTAGGCATTTTAGGCGCTTTAGCTCACTTTAGGCGCTCAAAATTATGATCTCTGTGGTAATTGTTTACAATTTGTTGTATAATATTAATTTAGGTTATAATAAAAAAAGGGAATTTTAACATGACAAAAAAGGATGTTAGCCTCTACAATCCCTTAAGTCTTATAGGTTATGAAACCGAAAATATCATCCCTGAAGGAGGGTTTGGGGCCGTGCTTGCACGCGCCGGTGTCGGTAAAACAGCCTTTTTGGTGCAGATTGCAATAAGCGCCCTTCTTCGAGGTAAAAATGTTCTCCATATCAGCCTCGATAATCCTGTAGATAAAGTTAGTTTATGGTATAAAGAGGTTTTCAGCAACCTTGTAAAGCAATGTAAAACAGACAGGCTATGGGAAAGTATATTGCCGCACAGATTTATCATGACTTTCAAGGTTGCGGGCTTCAGCGCTCCCAAGCTTGAAGAAAGACTCACAGATTTAACCGAGCAGAATATATTTTCTCCGCATGTGCTAATTATTGATGGACTTCCTTTTGATGAATCAACACAAAAGTCTCTTCCGGATTTAAAGGCCCTCGCAAAAAAACACTCAATGCATGTCTGGTTTGCCGTACGCATACACCGTCATGAACAGCAGGGCACGGACAATATGCCGGCCCGTTTTTCTGAAGTTGCCGGCCTGTTTGATGTTGCTATCCAGCTTAAACCTGAAGGCAAGGAAATACATGTGCGATCCTTAAAAGGAAGCGCCAAAACTGTTGAACATCCCGCATTGTTTTTAGACCCTTCTACAATGATGATAAAAAATTATTCATTGTAACCTTTTCTCACGCAAAACTCGCAAAAAAATAAAACTTAGCGTTTTTGTCCGCCAGTCCGACAAAGTACTCTGGCGGATTGTCGGATGAGACAATATTTTTAAGATAGTGTTATTCCCCCAATTTAGGGTTCGGCAAAAAATAAGTTCGCAATTTCAGGTGTTGAGGCGCTCGGCTGACAAGGCGCGAAAAAGCATGAATATCAAGCATATTCAGAATTTTCGCAACGCAGTCAGGCGGGATGCATCAGCGCAAAGAAATGTGAAGTTATTTTTTGCCGAGCCCTTATGCTCGACTTTGACGTTGTCGTAGGGGATTATGATGTTATTGACATTTTGTCATTATTATGGCATTTTCTTAAAAAGAGTAACTACTCAGATAGGCTTAAGACTGTTGGGAAAAGCGGGAATACGGCACATTTTGAAGCCATGTTTGATGCAAGGCACGAGCGGGCAGGTGTTTCTTCGCTAAAGTACTGCAATTGTGTTTTTCGGATACCCTCAGCCTAAACAGCTTCAGACTGACTACGTGAGTAGTCACAAAAAGGAGTATAAAAATGACTTGCAGCGCACCCTCCGGCGGAAGACAAAATATTGGATTTGTCTCGACCCGCATTGCAGGGACAGATGGTGTTTCCCTGGAAATAGCAAAATGGGCTGATGTTTTTGAAAAGGAGGGATTTAACTGCTTTTACTTTGCCGGCGAGCTTGAACAGCCCGTGGATTGTTCGTATCTTGCAGAAGAAGCCCATTTCAAACACCCTGACATAAAATATATTAACCAAAACTGCTTTGGAGTCCACACACGATCCCGCTCCATAACGAAAAAGATTCATGAAGCTTGTCAAAAAATAAAGGATCATCTTTATAAATTCATCGAAAAATTCAACATCGAGCTTTTAGTTCCTGAAAATGCTCTGTCAATACCGCTCAATATTCCTCTTGGCATTGCCATTACAGAAGTAATATCAGAAACCGGAATACCTGTAATAGCTCATCACCACGATTTTTTCTGGGAACGGCAGAGTCTCATGACCAACGCTGTCTGGGAATACATCAACATGGCCTTTCCGCCCCATCTGCCGTCAATCTGGCATGTGGTAATCAACTCTTCAGCCTGTAACCAATTAAGTCTCAGAACAGGTATTTCAGCAACTATCATCCCGAATATAATGGACTTTGACAATCCGCCGGTTCCTCTTGATGATTATGCGTCTGATGTGCGAGAAGCCCTTGGAATCGAAGATGATGAACTTTTTGTTCTTCAACCTACAAGGGTGGTAGAACGTAAAGGGATTGAACATGCAATAGAACTTGTTAACGGGCTGGGAATGAAGGCCAAACTCGTTATTTCACATGCCTCTGGTGATGAAGGTTATGATTACGAACAAAGGCTAAAGAAATATTCAAAGCTGATGAATGTTAACACACTTTTTGTTTCAGATATTATTAATGAACGGAGAGGATATACCAAAACAGGAAAGAAAATTTACGACCTTAATGATATTTATCCACATGCCGACCTTGTAACTTATCCTTCCTATGTTGAGGGTTTCGGCAATGCTTTTCTTGAAGCAATATATTTCCGTAAACCAATAGTAATGAACACTTATGCAATTTATACGATGGATATCAAGCCAAAAGGATTTTCTGTAATAGAGCTTAACGGGTATGTAACGAAAAAAGCGGTTCACCAGGCTAAAAAAGTTCTGACAGATCCGGAGTATTGCAATAAAATGGTTACCTGCAACTATGAGATAGCCAGGCGTTACTATTCTTGCTCTGTTCTTCATCGGAAACTTAAAAACCTTATTTTAGACTGCATAACTGACAACGACTAAGGAGAAATAAACCGTGGCAGAAAAAGTTTTGATCTTTGGAAAAAATACCTGACCTTACACAAGAGCGGCTCGTGAAGCTTTTGCAAAAGAAGGCAGAGAGGTGGAATATTTTGATGTTTTATCAGATGCCGGCAAACTAAACACAATGCTTAAATATTCTGACGGATCACGCAAGGTCCCGATCATTGTGGATCATAGTAACGTAAGCATAGGCTTTAATGGAAGAGCGTGAGGCGTTTAGCATGCCGGCTGTATGCCGGCAATAATATCGGTTTTACATACTTAGGGCTCGGTAAAAAATAACTTGGCATTTTTGCATCCCGACTTCACCATATCTTTAACCGATCTTCAATCACAAAAGTCCTCGAAATAGCTCGCTATTCCTGCGGTTTTGCTCAATCAGATCAATTAAATCTACGGCAAATTCGGGCGCAAATTCTACCAAATTATTTTTGACCGAGCCCTTATTGAAAAATATGGAAAAACAGTTTCTTATCGACGACATTAAAACAGGCGAGGCATGGCGTCTTTTCAAAATAATGGGTGAGTTCGTTGAAGGTGTTGAAACCATGCACGATGTTGGAGCTGCTGTAAGCATATTCGGATCGTCCAGAATAAAACCCGATGATCCGGTTTATAAAAAGACCGAGGAAATAGCCTCTCTTTTTGCAAAAAATGATTTTGCGGTAATTACCGGCGGCGGCGGCGGAGTAATGGAGGCGGCAAACAAAGGAGCGGCAATGGCAGGAGGGACTTCTGTCGGGCTGAATATCACTCTTCCGTTTGAGCAAAAACCAAATCAGTATTCCAATATCAAGCTTGAGTTTAAGTATTTTTTTATCCGCAAGGTGATGTTTGTTAAGTACGCCACTGCTTACGTAATAATGCCCGGAGGTTTCGGAACCCTGGATGAACTGTTTGAATCGGTTACACTGATTCAAACCCATCGCATAAAACCATTTTCTGTAATTCTGGTTGGTTCCGACTACTGGTCGGGGCTTATAGAGTGGGTTAAATCCCGTTTGCTTGAAAATAAAATGATATCGCCGGAACATCTTGATATTTTACAGGTCATAGATGAACCAAAAGAAATTGTAAAGGCTGTTAAGAAGGTTATAATTGTTTGAATGCGGTTTAAGGGCGATGCTTACCTACCTTAGTAAATATATCTATCTCGGGATTATCTTGACAGCCATTATTACATTGACATCATCCCTGCCCTGTCGTGCTGATATATACATGTATATCGACAGTAAAGGTGTGCTTCATTTTACCAATGTGCCCACATCTTCCAATTATCGGCTATACATCAGGGAACGACCTGCAAAATCATTCAATTCATGTTCAACAAACAAATATGATCGCTATATTACCGAAGCATCAAAAAAGCATGGCATCTCTTTTCCATTGGTAAAAGCGATTATTAATGTCGAATCGGCTTTTAATCCAAAGGCTGTTTCAAAGGCAGGCGCAATGGGTCTTATGCAAATAATGCCGGAGAATATCAGGAAGCTCCGTATAAGAGATCCCTTTAACCCAGGGGAGAATATAATGGGAGGCGCCCATTATTTAAAAGAGCTTTTACAGCGTTATAACGGGAAGCTGCCGCTGGCGCTTGCCGCATATAATGCCGGCCCGACTATGGTGGACAGTTATAACGCCATTCCACCCATTAAGGAGACAAAGGATTATGTAAAAAAAGTGATGAAATCTTATAATAGTTTTAAAAAAAATAAATATTAGGTTGCAAAAGCAAGACTATATTTGCTCATGAACCTCCTTAGGGCTGCGAACGATCATAACGGAGCAAGGAGCTTTATGCACAACTCTTTTTGCTACACTGCCGAATAAGACAAACCCCATGCCTGAAAGTCCGTAGGCTCCCATCACCCCAAGATCTATACGGTTTTTTTCAAGAAAGGTTAATATTTCAGAAGAAATATGCCCGTTTAGAACGACAAGTTCATAATCAATTTGGTCTGTCAGCCTGCTGCCGTATTCCTGCTGCATACGTTCTTCTAAATTCAAGATCAATGACTTGCTGTCCTCATCCGGCAAAACCCATTCGGTTTCCGTTGTTAACGGATTGATCACCGGAGGCAATACGTGAATCAAAAAAAGTTTGGCCTGGTATTTCCTGGCCAGATCAAAAGCTTCCACAAAGGCTGCTTCGGCATTTGTGGAAAAATCTGTACAAAAAGCGATTGTTTTTATAGCCATTGTTACCTCCCTTTGCTGGTTACTGGTTTTCTCGTTCCTATGCTGGACCATGGGAACCAGACAAAAGTCTCATTTGGTATTTGTTTTTCATTCGATGTTGGACGTTCTTCTTTTACTCTTTACCGCATTGATGCTGTTGTTATTGCAGAGCGGCCTCGATCTCCTCTGTTATTCTGATAACCGCTTCCTCTGGATTATTCGCATCTCTTATCGGTCTTCCGATTACCAGATAGTCTGAGCCATTTTGAATTGCCCGGGCAGGGGTGGTTATGCGTTGCTGATCATCTTTTTTTATGCTGCCAGCAGATGGCCGTATCCCCGGAGTGACCGCAATAAATCCTTCCCCAAATCTTTCCTTTATCATTCCAACCTCGAGACCCGAGCATACAACGCCCGAGCAGCCCGCGTCTCTGGCAGCAGCAGCTCTTTGCATAACAAGCATTGACATGTTGGAAGCAAATTCCGGGCGCAGTCCTGCGGCAAGGATATCATCATTTGATACGCTTGTTAATACTGTAATCCCAAGAACTTTTGTTCTTCCTTTGCTCCCGGCAACCGCGGCTTTGAGCATCTCTTTACTCTCTCCACAATGAACAGTCGTGAAGTCAACGCCGAGATTTGCAATGCTTTCCATAGCTCGAAAAACAGTTTTCGGGATATCATGAAGTTTTAAATCCAGAAATACTCTCGTTGATCCGCAATTTTTTATATGCCTTATTATTTCAGGCCCTGACCTGATAAAAAGTTCCAGTCCTACTTTGAACATGCCTGCATGCTCTGAAAGAAGTTTTACAAACTGTTTTGCCTCTTTTAAGGACGGAACATCCAGCGGAAAAATTATATAATCTTTTGCATATTTCATAAATATTTGCATACACAGTATCAACCTAAAATGCAACGCAAAATTCAGTTACCGAATAAGCTTCCCAACTTGCCGCGCACCTCTTATTAGACGCGGATGTCTGACGCGGATGTCTTTCCATTGTTTTAGAATCTGGTCAATTGCTCGTTTCATAACATTGAAGATACCTCACAGGTCAGACAAGTCGAGTATATTATGAGACAACTTATCACAAAAGACAGGGATATTGCACGATCAATTATCATCAAGGTTTGTTTAGCGTCAAATTTTACTATAGCCATAAGCCCTCTGGTAATTAGCTATCTGCCGTGTCGGGAACAAGCAAGTATGATAGATGTCAACTAATGTGCTAATCAAGATGGTGACCAAAGCCACCGAAGCTGACCTTAGTGAAAGCTTAGGGTCAGGTCTTCATTCTTGACAAAGGTGAAAAATGAAGACCTGATGTTTCTGTATCTCAAAGTCAATCCAACGTTTATTCTTTTAACAACCAGATCAGTAGATATTTATGGGTTGTTCTAAACTGGAGCGGGGACGAACTGTTGCTTAGAATTTTCAGGCCAGATGAAACA
>JAYENE010000339.1:0-2584 GCA_034721935.1 Thermodesulfobacteriota bacterium | reverse complement strand
ACGAAATTTGATGCGCGTAACCCGTAGGGGCGGGTTTATCCCGCCCGCCATCGCTCTCGGCCAAATGAGGCGGTCAGCATCCCTGAAGACTTTCGCTCAGGCGAGGCGGGCGGCCCGCCCGATAAATGATGATGCTGTGGGATATCATTCCAATTTTAACAAACTTGGTAATACTCCCATACCAATCTATGTTGTTAGAAGTAATATTTTGCAAAACAGGCAGCTTTGTAATCGTATGGCTTTTCTCCGAATTCGCTGTGGTAATTGCCGTGAAACAGGGTGAATTTGAACTTGAGTTCAAGATTGGATATTGGTTCATATAACAATTCCGGTGTTAAGGAATAACTTTTGTCTTCGGCATTGAAGATAATATTTATGGAAGGGGTGAAATAAAGTATATTAAAAGGTTCTTTCTGGGTAATTTTGAGATATAAATATTGTTTCATAAAATTTTTATCATTGTAGTAAGCTTTTGTGTATCTAAGGCTTTTTTTCAGGCTGCTTTCCGCGCCTGTTGTCTGATAAGTATTATATCCTTTTTGAATATAGTTGTAATATCCGCATATTTCCTCTTCGCTGAATCCTGTGCCGTTTCTGTATATCTCTGCAATAAATGTTGTGTCATATCTGTTTAGATAACGAATCCCCAGAAGATAACTTGCAGCGTCAGATTGCCGGGTGTGCAAGTTGCCATTGCTGTCTATATAGTTCTTTTCAAAATTATTAATAAATGCCGCTTCGCCGTGCAGTTCAAAGTTAGTCGTAAAATTTCTTGAAAAATCGATCCCGATCCTGTCATCAATGCTTTCTCCCGCAAGAAACATAATATCTATGTCAGTATCATATGTCAGGAAGTATAGCTTTCCTGCAAAATTCAGATGGTCTCTTTTTCCAAAACTGCTGTTGAGATCATTATAAACAGGAATGATTACCGGTGTGAAAGCAATGGTTTTAATGCGCCCTGAAAGGCTCTTTATATAATCAAAGGTTATTATTGAATAACCTTCAAGGGATGCTTCCGGATCGTCCGGGTCTTTTGGCCTGCTTGTAAAGGCAGCGGGATTCCACGCATAACCCTTACCCCACTTAATTACCTTTTTTCCGGCTTCAACAGTAAAAGAAGGGGTGGCCTCAAACGAAACAACCCCTTCGTATAATTCTGTTTCATCATCCCACCCTAAATAATTCTGTGTCATGCTGGTGTTTGTTTTTATATACAGCCTTGCGGAGTCTTTTTTGTAATCCCCTTCCAACTGCAAAGCAATATCGTATGAGTCAACAGAGGAACCTTCTTTACGGTTATAAAACTTCTGGGAATAAAGCGCTGAATTTTTGTTCAGGCTATATATCGTATAAACGGCTTCGATGTTTCCGCCGATATGATAGGGCTTGTCTTCGATATCGGGTATTTCAAAATCATATTCACCGGCTAACGCATTAAGGGGCAGGAAGAAATATGCAAGAACATAAAGCAGAATAACCAACATGGTATGCATTCCCACGCTGGAGCATGGGAACGAGAAAAAACGGCTGTATTTTTTTACCACGAAAGGCACGAAGGAAGAGAAGATTGTAAAGCCATCCACTTGACATCTTTCTTCGCATTCTTCGTGTTCTTCGTGGTGGAATTTTATGTTATATTCTTTCACCGAAGACTGTCAATTCTTGGCATATAGTTTAATGTGAAAACCTCGTCCGGCAAATCCTTCTTTTTTATTTTGGCAAATATAAAAATTGATTTATACCCTTTGTATAGAGGGCTGTTTGTCTCTATCACCGCAGGGCGTACAATGCCGTCGCCAAAGTCTTTAATCTTTTTAAAATAGAGAGTTTTGATCAGCATGCCTGATGAGGCAAAGCATTCTATTTTAACTGGAAGAGGTTTTTTACCTTCAACAAACATTTTTACTCTGTCATAAGCAACGGTATTAGTCTTAGCTTTAAGGTAAAGGATGTGTCCTTTGTCTGTTGCTTCAACCTTTTTGCAATTGTATTCCGCGCTGTAATCAAGGCGCATAATATCCGAATTGTTGAACACTCCGCCGGTAACCGACTGAAGACTGGTTATGCGTATCGGTTTGCCGACGTTTGGAATGTAAAGCCACATGTTGTCGCCAACACGAAGAGTAGCACGACCTTTTTCGCTCGCTGGAGATAGAAAGACAGATGCCATTTTATCCTTATCTTTTTTAACAGAGTACATGACAAACTCTTTTTTTGAACCGTCAGGTTCTATGTTGATAAGCTTCCTGTACATCTCAAAGCTTTCCGGGTTGAGGTTGCGGTCAACCTGTTTCAGCAGCTCATTGCCGTCTATGGCAAAGGTTAATTGCACGGCAGTTATAAGATAAATTATAATTACAATAAAGATTCTTTTTTTCATGTATTACCTCAAAAGTTCATGGGTTCAGAGTTCAGGGTTCAGTATAATTTTAAGTTTTGAATGAAAGGAAATTGTTTTTATCAGAAATTTACAAACTCAAAAAGTAACCTGCCAACAACCTGATGTGGCGGGCAGTTAAATTTAAAACGGCTGACTGTTTGAGCATGTTAGTGAGCGTTAAGAAATAACGACGACCAAATA
>JAYENE010000338.1:0-11102 GCA_034721935.1 Thermodesulfobacteriota bacterium | reverse complement strand
GAAAAAAGGGCATTAAAAATACCCAGAAAAAAAAATCAACCAGATCAATTTGAAAATAAAATCCGGTACAGCGCCCTTTCTTGACCTGACGGATACGCTTGACTTTTCCTGCCTGTTCCCTTTTTGACCCGATGGATTAAAATAAAGAACAATAAAGAAAATCCCTATATACGACAACAACTTTAAAAGCATCCTCAAAGTCCCATGCCGATTAATAGAAATCGACCGCTACTCCCTCCCGACCCCTGCCCTCTGTTTTATTTTTTCATTCGATGTTGGACGTTCGACCTGCCCGCAATGCCTTTGAGTAGTCTTGGTAGAATATCCCTTGTGTCCACGCGGCGCAAGCGCCTGCGCTGCGCGTCGGCCCTGTAACAATGATCATACCGCCATCGTTTGTAATGCATGGCAGGCGGGTGTTCGATGTTCGATGTTCATCTTTTTCCCGCCCTTCTGCCTTCTGTCTTTTCGCGAAGCGATGACCATTTTTGTCCGGCGAAGCCTGCCCCGTTAAACGCGTAGCCTGTTTATCTGGAGTCTGCCGGACAAATGGCTGTGTGAGTCTGTGTGGGTCTGTGGCTAATCGACCTCCGACTTCAGGCAGCATCTCTTCATACAACTCATACGTCGCCGGCGACACGACCTTCAACACCCCCATCGGCAGCGGAACCATCTGAAACAGAACCAATAAAAACAAAAAGAGCAACCGGAATCCAAACGGTCGCCCCACGAAGAAAAAAATAGCGGGCAAGCCCGCTCCTGCAATCACCATAACCCACGGTTCTCTGTTCTTTTCTAATTCAACATTCATAACTCAAAATTCATAAAACTTCTTAAGTTAGCCACAGACTCACGCAGATTAACGCAGACTATTATGCCGACGACTTGTCGGCACAATAATTGTCATGGCCTTCGGCCAAATTAAAAACATACTCTTTCGATCTCAATGCACGAGACCTTTGAATTTTGCCAGAAATAGTCTAAATTGTCATTCCCGTGAAAACAGGACACGTAGTGAAACATTAACGCTATCCAGTATTCTCAATTAGTTATAGATTCCCGCTTTCGCGGGAATGACAGAAAAAAGGCATTTTGCAAAGCTCTCAATGCGTGAATTTATCCCTTTTGCGAAGCGATGACTATTTTTAGCCGAACAGGCCTGCCCGCCATCACGAGCCCACTCGCTACTCTTCATCCTTTTCGCCAAAACGTAAATGTAATACAAGGCATAATCATATCGTTGATTCGTTCAGGCAAGGCGGGCGGGTCGTTCGGCTAAATGTCCGTGTCAGTCTGTGTCTGTGGCCAATTCAATAAGTCTGCGTCAACCTCGCCGCGCACCACAAAAAAATCAGCAAGAACACAACAAACTCCACAATCGAAAAAGCCCACACCTCCGCCGCGCCAAAAGCCAGCACAGAAAAAGCCACGACAAAATACAGCCCGTATTTAATTAAACTGTTCATATTTTAACGTTCCCACGTTTCAACTTGAGACCTTTGAAAAATGCTTATATTGTCATTGCGAGTGACACGCGGCGCAAGCGCCCCTGCTACGATTGCCTGTAAAATGAGCATTTTCTCAAAAATTGACACACTGAAAATTTGTAAAATTGTGTAGAGACTCAAGTCTATTTTTAACCGTTTTTTTTATTATACCTAAGTTGAGCGATTTATTGCGAAGATATGTGCCGAGATCTTGATGCATAAGGGTTTGCGAAAACCACAGGCATACCCGTGGATATGTCGAGGATTTTCGCGAATCCTTGATGCGCAAGAGATTGGTGCAGATCGAGTAAAAAATCGCTCAATTTAGGTTATAGCAACAAGAACATATACCGATATGGCAATCCAGATTTGAGTTTTAACCGCGTTTTCCGATGTTCCGTAAAATGCCTTGATTCTCAGATTTTGTTTGATCCGTCGCCGACCACACAAATTTTAGAGGCGAGGAATGCCCTGGCAGACCCGGACAGGCCCGTGCACTCAACTCCTGAATTTCTGCAAGGAATTAAATCAATTAAGGATTTAAGCGAACTTTTTTCTTGATTTAGATTCATAAACAACGTAGTAAACTTTCAGTAACCGTTCACGGGCTCAGAGGTTCAAAGGTTCAGGATAAAGCTATTAGTCCGCCAGAGTGCTTTGGCGGACTAACTGCTAACAATCTTCGATTTGAAAATATTGGTGCATAGCAGTTATCCCAGCGCTCCAAGAAAAATAACCCTGAACCTCTGAACCGTGAACCTGTGAACGGTTACCACTTTTATTTATCAGTCCAATATTTATAGACTGTCACATATTAAATTGCACAAGACTAGAGCTGCCCTTTACCCATAAGTGTTGAGACATATTTTTATCCTTAATTAACAATTGATTATTGATTATTTGTTGTATGTTTTTATATTTATGCCCAAAAAGCCAATAATAATAGTTAATAATCAATTGATAACTGTTAACTGTTAATGGAGAGATAACTTATGGGTAAAGAGCAGGGCTAGAGGGAGAAGGCTGTATTGTAATACGCCGACGACCGATAACGCAGTGAAATTTATTATGTGACAGTCTATATCAGGCCGACGTAGCTCAGTCGGTAGAGCAGCTGATTCGTAATCAGCAGGTAGGCGGTTCGACTCCGCCCGTCGGCTCCAAAGTATCTTGACATATACTCAATATCTGTATATTTAATAGGTTATAGCTTTTTTTATCCAAATAACGATAACTTCGTAAAAGGTCATTTTGACTTTTTCGATTCAAGACAAAAGGCTTGGAACCTGAGCATTGCGCAGATATTGGACACGCCGATATTTTGTATAACTACCTGGAAATCACATGAAATGTATTGACTGTATTGAAAGCGCCGTAAAATTCATTATCGCGGGGCTTCATCAGCTATCTATTGAGGACAGACTTGACGACACTGAATATATCAGAACCATCAAAACCGTGATAGATGCTACAGACAGGTTTATACAGGATAACAAAGAGATTTCAAACGAACCTCAAATACTAAAGAATGTTTTATACTCATTTTCCAAAAAGTTATGGTTAAATCAATTAGAGAAAAATTACCGCCTGGAGCGTATTTCAAATAATAAAGAATATAGCGATGAAGATGACGGATATTACGATTACTATTACAACTATATTTACAATCATGGAGTTTATCCAAGTTAGGGTTTGCCAAAAAAAGTAAATTTAAAGTTGCTTTTACTTGAAAAACCTGAATAAATAAAATTGTATCTGCAAGTCAAACAGAAAATCATAATAAAATAAAGTAATTATATAAATATATCATTATTAATAATGTAGCAAGTTTTTTTTAGGAGGTACCATGGCATTAACCAAAAACGATATTGTCGAAAAGGTTTATGGGCTTGGTTTTACCAAGAAAGAAGCCGTCGATATCATTGAATCTCTTCTGGAAATTATGAAAAGCACTCTGGAAAAAGGGGAGGATGTTCTGGTTTCAGGATTTGGGAAATTCTGCGTAAACAATAAGACACAACGAAGAGGCCGAAACCCTGCTACAGGTGAAGACTTGATACTGAGAGCGAGAAGGGTTGTTACATTTAAATGTTCCGGAAAGTTAAGGGATAAAATCAACGGTTCCTAGTAACAAGCCACACAAACTGGTATGGATTCAGGCCGATTGAATTTGTTTTAAATATCTTTTCACTCAGAAGGTCTTTCATGTCGGAATCGCCTTTGTCTTTCGGTAATGATACAGAAACATGCGTTGATGCAATATTTGTTAATGCATATATTATCTGTTTTTTGTAATGCCTTAAAATGGCAAATACCTTTGGATCAAGTTCCATTATTTCAAAAAAAGCGTTTGGATGAAAAGCCGGCTGCTTTTTCCTGATTTTGATCAAGTCTATATATTGGAAAAAAATTCTTGAGCGAAAGCTATCAGGACCCTCCAATTGTTTTATGATATCATCAAGCCGCAATTTTTCCCTGTTTATGCTTCTGGCCATTTGAGTTTGCCTGACGCCTTGTTCCCAATTGTGCGAACCTAATATGCTATGGATATAGGTAGCAGGTACTCCGGGAAGAACAAGCTGAATTGACTGAGAGGCAAGAAATCTATTAGAATGATATTCGTCAAATCCGCTTTTTTTGTTTAACAAGGCATCAACATAGGTTATATTTAATTCATACGGGCTCTTCGAACCATCAGAATTCCTCTTATATGAAACTCTGCCTCCATTTTCTTTAACAATCTTAATGAGCCTGTCTATTTCCTCTTCAGGCAATATCCCTTCAAGCGGGCGCACACCAATGCCATCATGCGAGGCCGTAAAGTTGAAAAAGGTATTGGCTTCAGATTTTAAATAAAGCCCTTTTGCCCAGTTTGACAAGGCCGTTGAATCCTCGATTGCAAAGGAATAAAAGAGCAGCGGAGGCAGCGTAAAATTATAAACCATCTGCGCCTCATTCCTGCCATCTCCAAAATAGCTGATATTTTCAACATGAGGCACATTTGTCTCCGTAATAATCATGACATCCGGGGCAACGCAATCCAATATACTTCGAAATAACTTCACCACATCATGGGTCTGGCTAAGATGAACACAATTCGTCCCGATCTCCTTCCATAAATAGGCGATTGCATCGAGTCGCAAAATGGTTGCGCCCTGGTTCACGTAAAAAAGCAGTATCTCAACCATTTTTTCAAGAACATCAATGCTTTTAAAATTAAGATCTATCTGATCGGCGCTAAATGTTGTCCAAACATTAACAGCCCTTCCTGAACTTTTTGTAAATTCAGTTAAAAGCGGCAGCGATCTGGGCCTTGTAACCCCGGACAGATCAATCGAGGGGTCTGCCTCAATGGCAAGATCTTCAAATCCTTGTTCCTCATTTAAATACTTTTCAAACCACTTACTCTTCGAAGAAACATGATTCAGCACAAGATCAAACATAAGCTTAAAATCGGTGCCCAATGATTTAATATCTTCCCAGGATCCAAGCTTTGGATTTACAGAATAAAAATCAATAACAGAAAAACCGTCATCAGAAGAATAGGGGAAAAATGGGAGAATATGTATTGTTGAAAATACCCCTTTAAAGTGTTTTGCGGCAAACCTGTGAAACGTTTTCAGGGGGGCTTTCCTGCATGAATACAGGGAATCGCCATAAGTTATCAGAATCACATCTTCCTGGGAAAAATAGTCCCGCGCCTTCCTTTCTCTGGCTGAAAACTTTTCTATTAAGGGATAAATTTTCTTAAAGGCCAGTGACCCCTTTTTTGTGCCATATATTTTTTTCAAAAAGCCTTTAACAGCATCAACGCTTTCCATTATCTTATTTGCCTCAGTAAAAATCCTCGCTCCTGTATTATGTACCATACCCCTCTCTGGCGCCTTGAACCCCAACACCAAGCGCATTCCATATATAAAAGGAATCCCGCGTTCCGCGGGACTAAAAAATTTGCAGATATTGCTTTTTACTGAGCATAAAAAATATCCGCCAGAGCCCGTTGGCAGATTAGAATCTTACTATTACCTTCTATTTTTTAGCTCTGTTTTTTATCTTTTGTATCTGCTCGTTGTAAAACGAAATAACCTCTCTTCTACTTAGCATTCCGATAAGAATTTGATGATCATCATCCTTTACCACTGGAAGAGCATCAATATTTTTTACAGTAAATTTTTGAAGCGCTGTGTTTAAATCATCAGATTGAGTGGCTACGATGATATCAGAGGCGCCGATATCCTTCATCACAACAAGATGCTCAATATGCCTGGAAAAGAGTACGCTCCTGATGTCGGTGCTGGAGAATATTCCGACAAGCCTTTCATCCTGATCCACAACCGGGAAATAATGCTGCTTTGTTTTTGAAAAGTACTTCTTGAAATCTAAAAAAGTCATATCCTGGGGTATCAGTTCAACCTTTTTCACGAGATGCATTAGATCCTTAACCTTTATGGTCTGCAAAACATCTACAAAAAACTCGCCTGTATGGGCAGGAGAGTCGATTTTCCCTTTGACCTGCTTTACATAAATAGTCCATTTCTGGGCTCCTAAGTACGCCAGGGAACATACAAAAAGGCTCGGCAGAAGCAGATGATATGAATTGGTCATTTCACTCACAAATATAATTGTTGAAATCGGTGTGTTTGAAACAGCGGTGAAAAAACCTGCCATGCCGACTACGACAAAAGCGCCCGGCTGTGTTACAATGCCCGGCATGATTTGATGAAACAGCTTCCCGACAGCGCCGCCTATTGCGCCGCCTATAACGATAGACGGGCCGAACACCCCCCCACTTCCGCCCGATCCTATTGAAAATGATGTGGTAATTATCTTGCCAAAGGCAAGCAACAGCAAGAAGGGGATGGTCAGTTCATTGTTAAGGGCTTTCTGGGCAAAGCCGTATCCAAAGGCAAGAGTTTGGGGCAAAAAGAAACCAACTATGCCCGTGCAAAGCCCTCCTATAGCCGGCTTTATGTGATTTGGGATCTTAAAGGATTTAAACAGCCTGGTTATGCCGTAAAATGATCTAATATATAATATTCCTGTGCCTGCAATAACAAAGGCAAGAATAATATAAGGCCCTAACTCCAATGGATTAAGGAACTGAAAATCAGGGGATTCAAACAAAGATCCCCAGCCGAATACCAGGCAATACAGGCAATAAGCCACTACCGAAGAGATTCCGGACGGTATGATAACCTCGGATTCAAGCTCTGGATCCTTGTAGAGTACTTCCGCAGAAAAGATGGCGCCTGCAAGGGGCGCCCTGAAGATACTGCCTACACCTGCGCCGATTCCCGCGGCCAGCATTATCCTTCTCTGCCTGTTTGAAAGCTTTAACTTTGTCGCCAGAAACGACCCAAAGCCGGCTCCTATTTGTGCTATTGGTCCTTCTCTTCCGCCAGAGCCACCGGTTGTAAGGGTAATAGCGGATGCTATTGTTTTAATTATCGGCACTCTGCCCCGAATAAAACCGCCTTTTGTATGATATGCATCAATTGCGGCATCCGTGCCGTGCCCTTCGGCTTCCGGCGCAAAGGTATATACCAGCCATCCACTTAATATTCCTCCAAAAGCAGGCAGAAATAAAAGAGTATAACGGCTGAAAGGTGTGCTAGTCGGTGTGAGCAGATGATGTTCTCCGGCAGGACAGGGAGGCCGATAGCCGGCTATAAAATCCATAAAATAATGGAGTCCAATCTGACAAAGGTAATGAAAAACAATAGAGCCCAAGCCTGCAATAATACCTATTGCAATAAAATTGAAGGTCCATCTGCCTGCACGGGCTATGTTGACAGAGTGATCTTTTACGGCAATTGCCTTAAACCATTTTTTTAATCTCATTACTTTGTATTTTCCAAATCTTCTACTCCCTGCAGTATAATATCAAACAGTTCGGGGATATCCTCTTGTTCCAGGCATGAAAAGGCAATTCTTAAATTCCTGTCGCCTATGGAAATAAGCCCCACTCCATATTTATCTAAAAGATGAAGCCTTAGAGTTTCAGCATCTGTTGATTTTAACTTTATACACATAAAATAGCCGGAATTAAATGGATAAACATCCCAGGCATCTTTGTATTTCGGATCAGACACAACAGCTTTAACACATTGCGCTCTGCTTTTAAGTATTTCAAATTTTTCCTTTTTTTCTGCGGGATAATTTTCATGCTGCATGGACCTTAACACAATGGATTGACCAAGATGGGAAGCGTTTGATATAGAACCCCTTACGCAACCCGCTGTCTTTTTCTCCAGGGCATCATATACCGGCGCAGGATCGCCATTGATTTTACAACCATAGGTAATAAAACCAACCCTTAAACCCCATACATAATTTTCCTTTGTAGCGCCGTCCATCTTTATGGCAAGCAGCCTGGAGCGCTTATCGCAAAGCCGCGCAAAAAGTGATTCTTTTATGGTTTTTTCTTCGTAAAAGAGCCCAAAATAGGCGTCATCTGCAACAACAATAACGTTTGTGCCCTTATCAGCCAGATCGGTCAGAATATTAACAATGCTGTCTCCTTCTTCTTCGGTTACTGTATAGCCGGTGGGATTATGCGGAAAGTTGAGCAGAACAATTATTTTGTCATGTTTTTTTGCTTCATCAACAACCTTTTCCTTAAAAGCCTTAAGGTTAAATCGGCCATCACCAGAAAACATGCAATACTTGCTTATAGACCCTTGTTTTCTTACATTCATGATCATGTTGTAGTTGCCCCACATCATATCAGGCAATATGATCACGTCCCCTGGGTTTATCCAGAGATCTGCAAACATACTTATAGAATGAGTTATGCCGCAGGTAACAATCGGGGCGCTTATATGTTTATTTGCAAGGGAAGGGTTTTTTTCAAATATTGAATTTTGCCAGACCTGTCTTAAATCGGTAATTCCAAAAGATGGGGCGTATGTTAATGATTCCTTTGCCCGTATGCCGTGAATTGCAGCCATAACCGAGTTAAGACGCATGGTTTTACCCTGCTGTTTTGCAATTCCTATTGTTGCATTTAATTTAAAGGCTTTTTTCTTTGCCTCCGCGCTCTGGCTTAAAATCCCCTTTGGGAAAAAGAGTTCTTTGCCGATATCAGACAACATTTCCATGAGATGGGGATTGCCTGCGGTGATTGTGTTGTTAAGCTGTTTTGCAATGGGATTCATAGATACAATTTCCTTGAAAGCCAATACTATAGGCTTTAAGATAATAAAACAAAAAGCCTGAACCTGAATACTTTACCCAAAAACATTATGTTTTACAATAAAAAAACCCCGTCACGTAATTGGACGGGGTTTACCTGTAGATCGAAAACCGCATTACCTGTTTCCTCTTTTGGATGCCTTGAGTGGATTGATCTTTGTTTTTGTGGCAGCAAAAGCTGTGGAAACATGAGAGGCAAAGTTGCAGGACCCATTTTTCCATTTTAATGAAGGATCAGGACATGCGGTGCAGTACCAGCCGGATGAAAACTCAGCGCTGCGATTGCAGCCATTGCACTGGTCCACGATCTTATGGCAAATCCCGCCGTTGTAAGAGCAGCCTTTTTTTGTCATAAAAGGACACTCTACACCTTCCTTGATCGTTGTACAAACCATTGGAATCACCTCCTTTATGAGTTATTATAAAATAAATTCAACGGAATATAATCAAACAGGTATTTATTGTCAAATAAAATTTTAATTACGGATTGCAGTCGCACAGCTTGCCATTCTCGCCGAACCTTCAAGCTCTTCAATTTCTTTGCCACCAGGGCAGAGCCTCTCTGGAAAGAAAATCAATATTTACCTCGTTAGAAAGTCCCTCCATTTATAGCAGGGATGAAATAAATAAAGATTTAGTTCCTTAGAAAGGACGGGACTTTATACCCTGCCCTTTTTAACGGGGTTTACTTCTTGACGATAGAAACTTATAAACTAAGGAGCGTTCCGTAAGCCGCCGATACGCGCCTGCTTTCACCACACCCTTTTTTACATTGACAGTTTTGAACGAAAGCGAGTATATTTATCCTTATCGTAAATTAACCGCTTGTATTTTTTGATGGAGGTAAAATTGGCTGATTACCTGCATAGATACATCGAAAAAAATGTATCTGACGATTTAAAACGCAAAATGGTGTTTGTGGGCGGGCCTCGACAGTCCGGAAAAACCACGATGGCAAAGCAGCTTTGTAATGAGGCTGGGTTTGACACAAGAAAGCGTTATCTGAACTGGGATGCGGCAGAGGACAGGGAGAATATTCTCATTGAACGATTTCCCGCAGAGCCTGGATATCTGATCTTAGATGAAATTCACAAGTACTCGCGGTGGCGACAGGTGGTAAAAGGCCTGTATGATAAACGCGGCGATGAACTTCACATCCTTGTTACCGGCAGCGCACGGCTTGATTATTACCGTCGTGGGGGTGATTCCCTTCAGGGGCGATATCATTTTTTCAGGCTTTTCCCGCTGACATATGCCGAACTAAACATGCCGGCGCCGTCAACTGTGCGGAATCTTCTGATCTATGGCGGATTTCCCGAACCGTTCATGCTGCAGTCAGAAACACAGGCTAAGCGATGGAGCAGAGAATACCGCTCACGAATTGTCAGGGAAGAACTGGCCGATCTTGAGAACGTTCGCGATCTGGGCATTATTGAAAAGATGGTTCTTCGTCTTCCTGAACTGGTTGGTTCTCCACTCTCAATCAATGCGCTGAGAGAAGACTTGCAGGTTTCACATCAATCTGTATCGCGGTGGATCAGCATGCTCGAAAATCTCTATATGATTTTCCGGATATATCCGTTTGGAGCGCCCATGATAAGAGCGGTCAAAAAAGAGGCAAAGCACTACCATCTTGACTGGACAGTGGTCAAGGATATGGGAAAACGATTTGAAAACCTCGTTGCCTGCCATCTTCTGAAATGGTGTTTCTTTTTGCAGGATATTGAGGGTCGGGACATAGAGCTTCGATATTTCAGGGACGTGGACAGACGAGAGGTGGATTTCGTGATTGTTGAAGATGGAAATCCTCTCCATTTTGTGGAATGTAAAAAGAATTCCGGCAGAAATATCAGCCGGCCGCTCAACTACTTGAAGACTCGCTTCCCTTCCGCGCAGGCCACACAGGTATTACTTGAGAATGATATTGATCTGATCACAAAGGAAGGTATCAGGCTATGTTCAGCCCATCTGTTTCTTTCGGAGTTTGTGTAAAGACAGGAAGAAAATCGCAAAAAAAATCAATAGGATATTTAAAACCTAAAACCCGCAACACAACGTCCCATAGATTCTCATTGTAGATAATGAAAGCAGAGATATAGTATGAACAGAAAATCTTTTATGATAAAGATGCGTTAGAATCAACTGACTGCGGCATGAGGGAGGGATTGTCAAATGGATGATTCATTAGAAAAGGCAATAAAAACTATTGTCAAGGTAGCCGAACCCGACAAGATTATCCTGTTTGGCTCACATGCAAGAGGTGATGACAAACCAGGCAGCGATTACGACCTTCTTGTTTTGAAAAGAGGTGTCAAAAAACAGCGTTTATTAACTCAGAAGATATATTTGAGCTTTAGGGTTCGGCAAAAAATAAGTTCGCAATTTCAGGTGTTGAGGCGCTCGGCTGACAAGGCGCGAAAA
>JAYENE010000337.1:0-11115 GCA_034721935.1 Thermodesulfobacteriota bacterium | reverse complement strand
CTTTTTATAAAAGGATTGCTCTAAGTTATTTCTTTACGCTCACTTATGTGCGAGTTTCAGCCGTTCTTAAATTTAATTGTCCGCTGCCTCAGGTTGACCAGATAATGAGTTTGTAAATTTCTGATGCACCATCAACGGTGCATAGAATGCGCCCTGCATAATTTAATAAAATGCGAATATCGAATACCCGCCTGCCATATTCTCAGCCTATTTGTTTGTTTTTTCATTCAATGTTGATGAACTCGTAAAAAGTCCCAAAAACGTCATGCCGGACCCCGGATCCGATACGGGGCAGGCCCGATCCGGCATCCAGAACATATTGAAATTACCGGATAGCGCTAAAGCTTCACTACGTGCCCGGCTTTCGCCGGAATGACGAAAAATGGTGTTTTCCGACTTTTTACGAGTTCATCAATGTTGGATGTTCGACCTGCCCGCAATGCCTTTGGGTAGTCTTGGCAGAATGTCCTCGTATCTCGGCCCGGTGACAATGATCATACCACCATCGTTTGTGATGCATGGCAGGTGGGTGTTGGACGTTCATTTTTTTTACATCCCAGCTTCCTAAGGGTTCGCACAAAAATAAGTTGGCAATTTTAAGTGTTGAGACGCCTGGCTGACAAGGCGCGAAAGCGCAGGAATATCAAGTATATTCCGAGCTTTCGCAACGCAGTCAGGCAGGATGTATCGGCGCTTAAAATGTTAAGTTATTTTTGCGCGAGCCCTAACTTCCCAGCCTCCAACCTCTGACCTCCGACCTTCCCAGCTTCCAAACCCTGCCAGACTGACGGCGGGCAAGCCCTGAACCCATAAACGGTTGCATTATTTATTTGCCTGACAAATCCAGTATCTCCCTTGCCTCCTTTGAAGCATCAAAATTTTCATCCAGGCTAAGGGCTTTTTTAAGTTCGGCCCTGGCACGATCCTTATTGCCTTTTTTGTAATATGTCATGCCAAGATGATAATGCACAGTTGGATTATCCGGCATCTTATCCAGGCTGTCAGTAAATTCACCTATGGCGCTGTCATACAAACCCTTTTTATAATAAATCAATCCGAGCGTGTCCATTATACTCGGATCACTGGAAAGTTTCTCCTTTGCTTTCCGGGCAAAATCCAGGGCTTCATCAATATTTTTGCCTTGTTCTGCCAGCAGATAAGCCAGATTATTGGCAGCAGGCGCAAATTCGGGATAAATAGCAAGGGCCTTTCTATAGCGCTTTTCAGCAAGGTCAAAATTTTTCTGCATATCGTAAATGGTGCCAAGAAGCATGTTTGGTCCGGCCTGTTTTGGATTCTTTTTTAGAGCCGCCTTATAATGGGCAATGGCTTTATCCTCTTTTTTGTCCTCAAGATATATTCGAGCAAGAGCATAATATGCCTGCAAAAAATCAGGATTTTCCTTTAATGCGTTCCTGAATGATTCTTCTGCTCTTTGTCTTTTCCCTTGTATAAGATAAAGCCTCCCTTTTAGATTATGAATAATTGCCAGAACAACCGGAGCGTCTTTTGCCTTTTCCATCTGTTTGTCGCACTTTGTTATTGCCGTGGCAAATTCCTTTTTAGCAGCATGCAAAAGAACGATATTGGTAAATACATCCATGAGATTTGGATTGATAGACATTGCCTTTTCAAAGTTAGATAAGGCAGGATCATACTCTTTCAGCAAACGTTGTAAAAACCCAAGGCGAAAGTAGCCTGCCGGGTTTTCCGGCGCGAGTTTTATCAAAGATTCAAACGCAGCCTTTGCCCCCCTGACTTTTTTCTGATAAATAAAAATATTGCCTGACATAAGTCTTGCCCGATAATTTTCAGGCTGAATTTTAAGAATTTCCTTGATTTCTTCCTGCGCAAGATCAAATTTACGTTCACGAGAATATATCTCAGCTAATAAAAGTTTTGTCTTAATGTTTCTTGGGTTTAGTTCAATGGCCTTGACTAAAGCAGGCTTGGCTATCTGCGTTTCACCCATGCCTAAGTGAGCAAGACCCTTGAAGTAATAGGCTCGAGCAAATCCTGGTTCTTCCTTGATCAGTTGATTAAACAATTTAATCGCTTCAGTATAATTGCGCCTTAAGACCAGAAGTTCTCCTTTTAATGTTCGGGTGGGATAATACCTGGGTCTTTGTTTTAAAATCTCCGTGATATATTTTTCGGCATTTTCAAGCTTTCTATTCCTGACATAATACCTGGCAATGGCATCTTTTATTCGAATATCATCAGGCTGAAGGTCTAGAGCCTCTAAATACGCTGCCTCTGCCTTTGACTGATCGTTTTGACGGAAATAAAAATTACCGAGCGCTATGCGCAGATTTGCATTTTCAGGATTGTCGCCAATTATCTCTTTTATCAATGCTTCTGCGCGATGGCACTCCTTATTGCTGACGTAAAAACCGAAGAGGACAAGACTGGGAGGGATAGCCTTGGGATCAATGTCAACTGCCCGTTTTAATATCCTTTCGGCCTCTGAAAGTTTCCCCTGCCTGGTTAATATTCTGGACAATCCAAGATAGGCGCGTGTCTGCTTGCCATCAAGATCTATTATTTTCTCAAAATTTTTTGCGGCTTCATACAGGTTTTTCTCCCTTTCAAGAATATTGGCAAGTAGAAACAGTGCTTCTATATTATCTGGTTCTTTGATCAAAACCGCGTCAATTTTTTCTCTGGACTCTTTTAGTTTTTTGCCTAACAGATAAAAGGTAGCTAACTTAATCTGGGCGGCTATATTATCAGGATCGAGTTTTGCGGCAATTGAGTATGACCTGAACGCGCTCTGAGGATTGCCAAGCTTGAGATAGGTTTCGCCAAGTTTTGTATAAGCCTCAACATATTCCGGATCGATCTGAATCACGTTTTTAAATTCGATTTCAGCGGTTTTGTACTCCCCTTTTTCAAAACAGGCTTTGCCTTTTTCAAAGCAAGACACCTTTTTTTCTTCGTCAGATGTACATCCATAAATTGCAATCAGAACAAACAAAGCAAAAAGAAATAACTTTCTTATATTGCCCATTGATGAACCTCCAACTGTCTTTATTATACTATGCACTGGCACTGCCTCAAATTGAGCTTAATTGTCATTTCGACTGAAGGGAGAAATCTTAAGATTCCGAACCCCGCCTATATTCGGTGGGGCAGGAATGACAGAACTTTGGACTGTATAGTTCATAAATAAATGTTAAAAATAGCACTTATAGTGGAAGAGAGCAACCGAAAACCCCCTTTTTCTAGGGAAACGTCAAAGTCGGTGCTAAAGCTTTAATATTAGGAGTTTCTGGGGACTTCAAAATCCGAAATCCGAATACCCGCCTGCCGGATGGCGGGCAGGTCGAAACTCGAAGCAATATCTAATTTCGAATATCAAATGACCAAAACATTTCAGACAGTTATCCAATATCTGCGGGGCTCAGCACATTTAGAATTTTGGGTTTTGGTCATTCGTATTTGTTGAGCGCTGACGCTTCACTTCGTGCCGAATTTCGTGTTTCGTGCTTCGAATTTATAGAAAATCCCATAAGTAAACAATTCTCGTTAAGTCAGTAGGGGCGGCCCGCCCTGGCGGGACACCAGAATAATAATCGGTTCCATATAAAAACCCGGTCTGGGCCAGGGGTTTACCCCGCCCGAATCTTCATAACCATCAACTCATTGACAAAACACGGTAAATCCTAACCGCACAGGTCGTAACTGGCATCTAATCCGCCCGAAGAGCGATAAGCAGGTTTAGCTTTTAGTAAAATAGTTTGACAAAATGTATATCATTTTGTCAAATTGCTGTGCATAATGAATTATATCTTGTTAGAGGCATGAACAGAATGTAATTGTACCAAGGGCATGGACCAAATGAATATCTCGGAGCTTCTTGAACTGAATGAACGAGCAAAGGAGGACGGCAAAAAGCCCCTTGCACTGTTTGGTTTCATTGTGTAAAGGCTATTGTGATGCACTCTCAACCGAATCCGCTTATAGCCGAATCTTATTGACAAATCCTTCCTTTGCTGAAAATGCCCGACGTATGCAAACTATCCTAAAAACTTACCAGCCTGCCAAAACAGCCGCAGATATCATTGAATGATATATGGAAACAAAAGCGGGGCTCGATTAAAAGAAGCATCTTTTTCAATACAAAGGAACAAATTACTTGATGAAATGAACATAAGAAATTAGACTGAATTGAAGTTTTATCATTATGCGGAGGTGCTGCTATGACAAAATTACTCCAGAAAGCATTTACAATAATATCAACGAGGCTCAACCAGAAGGATCAAGATAGACTTGCGTGCCTCATAATTGAAAATGTAGCGAAACTCCATCAACTCTTAGAAGATGAGATAGAAGAACAGAGTTTTGATCTTAGTGCCGTCAAGGCTCTTGAATCTGAGACGGTACAAAATCTTCTCAAAAAGGTTGCGGAAAAACACGGTGCTCAAAATCCCTTTTGATACTCCTTTATAATGAAGCAAATTGTCATCACTCACAGTTTTCAGAAAAATCTAAAAAAGCTCAGGAGACATTTTACTGAGCAAGATGTTCAAAACAATATCAAGGAATTTGTCCGCATTGGTCTGAGGAAAGGTGAAAGCAAACTCAAAACAGAAACCTTTGGTAACGTGACTATCGTAATAGTGAAACTTCGTATCCGTGTTCACCAAGCAGTAGGACGCTATTTGCTGGGGATTATTAACGAACGTGAATATGTGCCGATTTTTATTGGTTTGAAAACGGGTTTCTACGGAAAAAACATGAGTTTCAATGCAAGTAAAAAAGTCGTTTCAATGCTTGAAACGGCGTTTGAAAATGTATTGATTGATTACTTAGAGCACACAGAGGAAAATCCAAGATTAACAAGGTACCCAATTTAATCCACAGACCCGCCTGCCGTGCATTATAATTGAGTTGACATAGTAAAAGCACATTGTAAACATCCGATTATGATACTTCGTTAAATCCATACAAAGGCATTGCGGGCAGGTTACACAGATTACACAGATTTTCGTGAGTTATTGGGTTAAATTCCCCGAAGCTTGGCACGTAATATGAAAAGAATTCTCCTTGTCGGTCTATTAATCTTTTGCCTGCTTACGGTATCCGTTTCCTTAAAGACACAGTCTGCAATTCGTTCAGCAATCCGGTGATACATAGTGCCTGAACGAAAACCCCTGTTTTTGTCATTTCGACCGAAGGGAGAAATCTTTTAACGCACGTATTTTCAATGCTATAAGATTTCTCGCTCCGCTCGAAATGACAATTTTGGATAGTTTTCGTTCAGACACTACATAGATTAGTCGAAAACATTGAAAAAACTATTGCCTCATCCTCTATCATCCTGTTCTCAACTGTTCAAAAATACTTTGGCCCTGCCTTAGAAACAGTCTATCTGAAAGGCCATCTCTTAATCATTCAAAGAAAAGCTCTTCAGCAAGGAGCAAAAAAGTAGATAACGAAGCACCCATAATGGAGGTTAACAATGTTAGCGAAAAGACTAAGGGCAAGAATCGGCAAGGATAAAACGCTCATCCTTCACGTCCCCGATATGCCACAGGGAGAAGTTGAGGTCATCATTTTAAAAAAAGATGAGCCTGTTATTACAATTGATAAGATTTTAAAACAAATACCTAAACGTAAAGTGGGAAAAATTTTGAGTGCGCTCCGAAGAGAGGATATCTACCTTGATGCAAGATAAAGTCTTTTTCGGGATAAAAATTTTACCTTCTTGAGTTCCAGATCTTTTTTCCGCTTTAGAAGTTCATTTCCCTCTTTTGTTAAAAGCAAGGACAAGGTCTCCAATTCTTTTTCGCCCATAGCCCTTATTACCCAGGCTACTTCATTAACACAGAATATCAACGACCATCTCTGGCATTATTTTCTCCTTTGTTACAGATTTTCTTATTTTAACATCACTTTAATGCTATTAACACAAGGCCCTATTCCGTAAAAGATATTCGACAGGATTTACAGAATTAGCAGGATTTGTAAGTTTCACCAGGCGCAAAAAACGCAGAGATTATATTATTTTTATGAATAGAGAGACCCCAGTGAATAGCTTCCCGATTCTACGGGGATGGAGGGGATACAGTTCAAAGCTCAAAGGTGAAAGGTAAAAAGAAAAAGAGAGAAGACATAAGGGAGTAGGGAGTATTGGGATCCTCCAGGCCCAAAGTGGAAAATTTGACTCTTATACTTAAAATGACAATTATTTCCACCAGTTTCACATTACGTCCTTGACAAAGAGGCCAAGTGACTGTACGCTGCTATGTACAATACCAAGAAGAGGAATAAAAGATGCAAAAGCTAAGCATAACCGAGGCTAGAAAAGCATTCATGAAGTTTTTTGACAAGACTGAAGGCAACCAGGTCATTGCCGTTACCAAGCGGAATAAGGAAGTCATGGCTGTTATGAGTTGGGATTTGTATGAGGGTTTGTTAGAAACTATGGAAATACTGGGTGATCCCGAACTCATGGGGGATATAAAGCAGGGTATGGAGGAGATAAAATCCGGCAAGACGTATTCTATTGAGGAATCGCGTAGAAGGTTGGGGTTGTGACATACAAACCGGAAATAACCGATGTATGTCTATCGCTTATCGAAAAGATATCGAACAAGAAAACCCAGGCCGCAATCATAGACCGAATCGAGGCGCTCAGGACAGACCCTGAAAAACAGGGCAAGGCATTGGTAAAGAGGCTGGCGGGATTTCGTTCCATACATGCCGCCGGAAGATACCACGTTATTTATAAGATCGATAATAATGCCACCGTTGTTTGGGTGGTAGCAGCAGGTATTAGAAAAGAAGGAGATAAAAAGGATATTTACAAGATAGCAAAAAAACTTTTGAGGTTGGGTTTGTTAGAACTTGACGCCTGACCAATCAGCTTTGAGCCTTGAGTTCATTTGCGCTTTGCGATCAAGGATTGCCTGTTGTCTCTGAGCTACAAGTTTAATATACTAAGGGCTCGCTCAAAAATAACTTCACATTTTAAGCGCCGATGCATCCCGCCTGGCTGCGTTGCGAAAGCTCGGAATATGCCTGATATTCCTGCGCTTTCGCGCCTTGCCAGCCGGGCGCCTCAACACTTAAAATTGCGAACTTATTTTTGAGCGAACCCTAATCAAGACACTACCTCCCTATGCTGTATAAAGAAAAATTTCAACCTGTGCGGTTAGTTCCCGTAGGGGCGGGTTTATCCCGCCCGTAAGAATTCTGTGTACTCTTTTCACACCGCAATTTCGAGCAGGATTTTATCGTATTCTACTGATGGCGGGGTCTTGCTTCTCTTATCTCTGGTCTTTTTCAATTCAACCAAGTCCAGCCTTTCCAGGTAAGCCAAGTCTTGAGTAACATTTTTGAGGTCTCGGTTCATCAACATGGCCAGTTCATACACGGATTGTGGCCGCTTTTCTTTTACAGTGTGCAGCAATTCCAGGCGCTTGGGAGTCAAGGCTTTCCTCATGGCATCTAAGTTCTCAAAATAGAGTCCCTTTTTCCTGGAGACTTTCTCTCCCGCCATTATTTTTTTCATGGTAGATTTGGCCTCTTCAAGGAACGCCTCTGTAAACTTAATGGCAATCTTAATATTTTTGACTTTCATGATTCGTAACAGTTCAGCTATTCTTAGACAGGATAAACAGGATGGACCTGCCCGCCATCGCAAGCCCCGCTCGCCGCTACTACTCCTTTTCACCTAAATAGAACGTAAATGTAATACAAAGCTTAATCATATCATTGACTTGCTCAGGCGAGGCGGGCGGGCATAATAGCCTTTTTCATCCTGTTGATCTCTTACTTTAAATCCTCCCGCAAAAATTCCATGTGCCCAAATTTCTGGAACTGTGCCCATATTAAAGCTTAATTGCTTATAACTTTTTTCCCAAACTCATCAAAGCTTTTTTACCCGAAGCGCCTGCCGGATCAAGTTTTTCAACCTTTCACGGGAATCTATACGTTTGATTTGTTCCGATAATTCACCGCTTACACCGCCAAAACGCTCGGTCAGGACCTCAATAAGCATATCCTGCGCATCCAGCAACATTCCCTGCTGCATTCCTTTTTCAATACCTATTTTTTCTACACTCGTTACGTATGGCATCTTATATTCCTCCTCAAAAGAGATAAGGTTGTCCCAAAAACGCCTGGAAAGCCTTTGCGGAAGAGACATTACCCAGTCATGGAGCAGAGAGCAGGGGGCTCAAACAAATCCTCCGCCACCTAACCGCTTTACAGCTCAAAGCTCAAAGCTGATAGCTCATACAACCAGCAACCAGCAACGAGCAACTCAAATGTGAAATGAATTTCCACTTTAAGTGAAATGAATATTCATTCCAGAGTGGAACTCCTTTGCATATATACTCAATAAGCGCTCTCCTACCTTCGAAAGCCAAAAAATATCCCCCCACAATTTCAATCAGTTAGCAACAAAATAACATCCCTTTTTAAACCTGGTACAGCTCTTGCTGCTATATAAAAGATAACCGATCACGGTTTACAGTTATCGGTTCACGGTTGAAACAAACAGAAGAGCAATCAATAAAAAAAACCGTGAACCAACAATTGTGTTCGCTCAAGCAACAGTTTTCAATTACATTCGAACCCTCCCGCGTCTGGCGGGGTGAACTATTAAGGAATTTAAGACATGAAAATAGCTATTAAAAGCCTGCCAAATTCAATGGGAAACAAGAAAAGAGGCAGGTTGATTATCATTGCCGCTCTTTTGTTTATTCTGGCACCCAATCTGGCGCTGGCTGTGCCAAACCTTCAGATATATATACCAGGAGCCACGTATGATACGGATACAGAGACATGGGTTATGTATTCATATGATTATCAACTTTGGGTCATCGGAGCCCATTTAGATGTCAATGATGTCAAGTTTGCGGCCGCAGTCCCAACCGATGAAGACGGATCCATACAGGTCACATGGCATACTCCTTCTTCTCCTGATTATGGTGGTAAAGGCTCGGAGGGCTTTGCTCTGACTTTTTTGGATCCAGACTTAGGAACAGACTTGAATCGGCTTGATTATTATGAGGCTTACCGGGATTCATATGCAACGGGCGATCCGGATCCGGCCACCTACGGCTTTGGCTCAGGCGCTCCGCTTGATGGAGATGGGGCTCAGATACCCCCTCATGGGGTGTTCCCAACGGATTTTTATGAGTATTTCATAGGTGATTTCGGCACGGGTGAAACTGTTCAAAATTATATCCCCGGAGATGAATGGGGCGACACTGCCGCCGGCGAGATCAAAAAGTTCGATGTCTTAGTCAGCGGCTATTCCTGGGTAAACCTTATGGCCTATGACCACGTGATCATAGGCAGCAACAATGCCAAATACGTTTTTACCCCGTTTTCTCATGATGGCGCCTCAGCGCCAGAACCGGCCACCATGCTGCTCCTGGGAACCGGATTGATTGGTTTGGGGTAGTTTGGGAGGAGAAAAAGGGACAACAGTTAAGTAGATTTCAACTTCGTACCGGATGAAAGAAGCAGGTATATTCGACCAGTTAACATTAAATGAAGTCCATCCGGAAATTCCCTGTGGACATGAAAGTGTTTCCGGACGGAAACTAAATAGAATTAACTACCACATCATATCATTGATGATACGATATCCCAGGGAAGGGAGGTGGTAACGCAATTTAGGAGGAAAAAAAATGAAAAAACAATTATTCTTGGTATGGATGGTCGTAGTAGCTCTGGGATTACTTGCCATCGGAAACACAAGGGCAACGGCTTACATCATCAACGGAGATGTGAGCGACTGGGGCATCAACTTGTCTTTGGCAACATCCAGGGGCTACCTCGATACCAACCTGCCATCAGGGGGTTTGGACATTGACTATACAACCGAGGATAATGCTGACACGAATTCAGAGTGGACAGAAGTAGGTCCGCTCTGGAGTTATTATAATTTGTTTGATGCTGAGGCCATGTATTTCGATAATGACCACTATTATGCCTATATTGCTATTATACAAGGCCTGCCAAAAGGGGGAGAGACTGGTCCAGGAAATCCATGGTTTTTGCCAGGTGACATTGCTATAGATGCTGATAGCAAGCTGAATACCGGCGAATATGGCTATGAATATGGATTAGATATCTCAAATAGTCATCTGTACGCAAATCCCGATTGGAAGCAAGTGTATTACCCTGCTGGTTCTGAAGCCAATCCTTGGGAAATTAATGAAAACAATCCTGGAACGGATAAAGGGGAAGTTCTCTTTGCTTACAGTGATAATCAAAACAGCCACTATGTCTTGGAGGCGGCCATTCCGCTATCTGATTTGGGGCTCGATGCCGATTCTGTTCACAATCTTCGTATCCACTGGGCTCAGGAATGTGGAAACGATTATCTCAATCTAAATGCAGATATTAATCACGCCCCCGAACCGGCGACAATGCTCCTACTCGGCTCCGGGCTGATTGGACTGGGGTGGTTTGGGAGAAGGAAGGCAAGAAGGTGAGAAGATTAGAATGTAAGAGGGTTAGAAGGTAAGAGGGTGAGAAGGTTAGAAGCATGATGTGAACGATAATCGAGCAACCAGCCCGCCGTGCTCGCGCCCGTCGCGGCAGGCAACCAGTAACGAGCAACTCAAATGTGAAATAAATTTCCACTTTTGTGAAAGAGATATTCATTCCAGAGTGGAAAGCTTTTGCATATATACTCAATAAGTCTTCTCCCGCCCTCGAAGGCAAAAAAAATATCCCCAACGATTCTATTCGGTTAGCAAAAAAATAACACCCTTTTTAAGACCTGGTACACCTATTGCTACATAACTAAGAAAGCAAATAAAAAACTCAAACCACGAAGGACACGAAGAATCACGAAGGCTAAAATGATGAACTCGCAAAAAGTCGTCACTCCGGTGAAAACCGGAGTCCAGATGGTCTGCAACTGCTTGAAAAGACTGGATTCCGGCTTTCGCCGGAATGACGGAAAACGGTATTTTTGGACTTTTTACGAGTTCATCAAAATTAAAGAATAATTTTATGGTTTCTTTGCGTTCTTCGCGGTGAAAAAACATAAATAATAAGGGGTAGGAACAGATGAAAAGATTTATGCTTTTCGGGGTACTTTTGGCAGCATGGCTGTTCATAGGCACACAAAGCGCCATGGCG